>JADZDX010000031.1 GCA_020850835.1 Fimbriimonadaceae bacterium | reverse complement strand
TGCGACTTATCCAGTGCGAGGACCTTATTGTCCACCAGAAAGGTGATGAGGACACCGTACATGGTCCAGACCGCAAAACATGCAGTGAAGGCCAAGGTATTCATGAGTAAGGTTCGATTGGGATTTGATTTACTACTCATCGTTCGAATTGTTCCCAGGTTTTTTGGCGCCCGCTATGACCGTGGTCATAGCTTCATGATGAACTGCGACCACCTCATCATGGCCCCGACGTGGTGAATGATTTTGACCTAGGTTGTCCCAATCTCCCCCATTTGTGTTCTCGCTTTGGCCTACACTATAGCCATGGCCAGACCGCCGATCGAGTTTGAAAAGCTGAACGAAAAGTTCGGTCCCCATCTCAACTACGATCCCCCCGGAGGTTGGCAAGGGAGGGGTGAGCCCGACAAGTTGGTGAAAACGCATTGTTGTTTTTGTGGGCAGCAGTGCGGCATCCAACTAAAGGTCAAGGACGATAAAGTCATTGGCTTTGAACCTTGGGAGGAGTTTCCCTTCAATAAAGGGAAACTTTGCCCCAAAGGAGTTAAGCGATACTTACAAGGCAGTCACCCTGACCGCTTACTCGACCCGCTCAAGAGAGTAGACGGTGCCGGCTTTGTTCCCATTTCTTGGGAAGAAGCCTACGGCACCACGATTGCTGAGATCAAGCGAATCCAAGAGAAGTACGGCAAGAACTCAGTGGCCATGTTGTCGGGTGTTTCGCTCACCAATGAGAAGAGCTATCTGGTAGGTAAGTTTGCCCGACTCGCATTGCAAACCCAGGAGCTTGACTACAACGGGCGCCTTTGCATGGTAAGCGCCGGGGCAGGTAACAAGAAGGCGTTCGGTGTAGATCGCGCTGCCAATTACTGGGAAGACATTGTCGAGGCCAAAGTGATCCTTTGCACCGGCACCAATGTGGCGGAGTGCTCTCCAATCACGACAGACTATATTTGGCGGGCCCGCGATCGTGGCGCAAAACTGATCATGGTAGATCCACGGGTCACCCCCCTCGCCCGCACTTGTGATCTTCATCTTCCGGTGCGCCCAGGAACGGATAGCGCACTCATGACAGGGATTCTTCGGGTCCTCATAGAAGAGGGCTACGTGAATGAGGAGTTTGTTTCGAACTACACCTCGGGTTGGGAAGAAACCAAGGCGGCGGCCCTGTCCTTCAGCCTCGAGGAAGCCTCCCGCATCAGCGGGGTGCCTGTTGAGGACATTCAAAAGGCCGGAAGGATGTGGGGGCAAGCGGAGACCAGCTTTCTCCTTCATGCTCGCGGCATAGAACACCATACCAAGGGCGTTGATAATGTGCTCTCATGCATCAATTTGGTCCTTGCCACCGGAAGGATTGGAAGGAAGGGGTGTGGCTATGGAACCATCACCGGTCAAGGTAATGGACAAGGCGGTCGGGAGCATGGGCATAAATGCGACCAATTGCCGGGGAACCGAGACATCACTAACCCGGAGCACCGCAGATACATCTCGGAGGTGTGGGGAATCCCGGAGGCCGAGCTTCCGGGGAAAGGGCATACGGCTCAAGAAATCATGAACATGATTGACGCAGGCGAAATCAAGGCCCTTGTCTCAATCTGCTTTAACCCCGTTATTTCACTCCCTGACTCCAACTTCACGCGTCAGGCCTTGAGCAAGTTGGAGCACTACACGGCGATTGACTTCTTTCTGAGTGAGACCGCATACCATGCGGATATCGTACTGGCTGGGTCCCTGCATGAAGAAGAAGAAGGAACCTCAACGAGCGGCGAAGGGCGCGTTATCCGTATCCGTAAGGCTGTGAATCCTCCCGGTCGGGCCAAGATGGACACCGAAATTCTTTTGGAGTTGGCAAAGCGACTTGGGCGGGGGAAGTATTTCGAGTTTGCCGACTCCGAGGCGATTTTCAATGAGCTTCGTGTGGCGAGTAAAGGGGGAACAGCGGATTACTATGGGATCACCTATGAGAGAATAGAGAAGGAGTTTGGCGTATTCTGGCCTTGTCCCGAGATTGGGCATCCAGGTACACCTCGACTCTTTGAAGATCTGAAATTCAAGACCCCCGATGGAAAGGCTCATTTCTATCCGACTCCGCATCGCCCATCAGCCGAAGAACCCGACGACGAATACCCCATTATCCTGACGACGGGGCGAGTGGTATCCCAGTACTTGAGTGGCACCCAAACCAGGCGGATAGGCGGACTTGTTGATCTCTGCCCTGAGCCTTATGTGGAGATACATCCAACTTTAGCTGAGAAACATGGAATTGAAGATAAGGAATGGATGAAAGTCGAGAGCCGCCGAGGCTCGGTCATCCTCCGGGCCAAGGTGGTCACAACCATCAGGCCGGATACGGTGTTCATTCCGTACCATTGGGCCGGCAAGAAGTCAGCGAACAACCTTACGATCAGGGCATTGGACCCGGTGAGCAAGATCCCTGAATTCAAGCGTGCATGCGTGCGAATTGAGAAAGCCCAAAGCCCGAGTTAGGGTCCGCGTTTGAACACGCGATTCATCGCAATGGCTGGCCCGAGTAGTCCGCGCTTCTGTAAGGAGTTCGCGATTGCTTCAACTCGGATCATGCGTACGGCGCCGAACAGAACGAGTCCAACGGCCATCGCTCGTAGGCCAATCATTAAGGCGGACTCCATCGGAGACCCTGTCGCAAGCAAGACCCCGATGATGAAGGCGATTGGTAGCCAGAAAGCGGGGTGCGCAATTTCGCGGACGGTGCTCCAAATTGGGTGATAGGGGTGCCGCTGAGGTTTCGCAACCCGCTGCTTCATGGTGCGAAGTCGCTCAAGCCCTTTGTGCCTTCGATTCCAGAAGGCGAGGGTGATTCCGCCCGTCATCAGAGATGAGGCAGCGATGAGGAACCCAAGCACGATAGGCAACGCCGGGGTGGAAACTCCGAGCTGATTCGCAATCCAATGAACAACCGTATCATAGGCCTTGAAGAGGTCACCACCGACAAGGAGCCATTGGAGGAGGACACCCTGGCTGGCCGCCCATGCACCGACCATGCAACCTCCAAGAAAGGCTGACAGACGGTTGAAACCGAAGACCCGGACGGCGCATGAGTACAGGGTGCCCTGTACCGAGATTGCAAGCATGGGCCTCAAGCGACTGCCGGCCGGGCTCAATGCTTTCAGCCCTGCGGCAATCAGGGCGACCCAACCGACCCGTTCGGGACGTGCCAGCCCTTCTGCCGCCGACGTCAAGACCACCGCTTGCAATGTCGAGAGAAATTGGCCCCGAAGGGGAATCTTTGCGCCATGTAAGGCACTTCCAATGGTCGCCTCAAGCGCCCCAGCGCCCGCTCCATAGACTCCAACCGACTCCCAATCTCGGGCATCAACGCAAAGGGCCTCCAAACGCTGAGCTACTTGCGGTTCTCGCACGTCAAGTGTGAGGTCTATCGGGTGTCCAAGTCGCTTCGATACGTCGGAGATCTGGTCATCTCGGATGCTGAGTAGCACGATATCAGGGTTAGCTTCCAGGACGCCGGGCCAAAACCTTAAGTGCCCGGCGCCGGTTGCTTCGAGGGGCCCAAACTCATCTAGGACAACAACCTCGGCATTGCCAAGGTCCATCTCAATATCGGGCTCGGAGAATTGGTAGCGGGGTCTCCGGTCTTCATCTCGGGTTGCGAATGGCAGTCGCGTGCCTGATGGGATCAAAACAAGATCGTAGTACTCGGCGCCGCCATTTCCCCGTAATCGAGTTCCTGCCGGTTGAAGGAATCCTACAACCCGCCGACCTCGAGCGAGGAGACGCTCCGCCACTTGTCGAAGCGTGGTTGTCTTGCCTCCACCAACTGCACCAGTTAGGACAACGAGTAGCATCTATTGCCAGTACATGGAGCGCATGGATTTACGGCCTGGCGCATCCCACATTGCACGCCCGTCCGCCGCCGCATTGTTGGCACCCTTTTGGTGCAGGGTCGGTTTCGTTCCCTTCCGGTCCTGCAGGATCATGGTATTGCTTGGCTGGGCAATTTCGCCTTGGGTGACGGCTCGTCCTGGGGTCCCCCCTTGAGTTTGTTCTCGTAGTGTATCGGCAAAGATGTACGCATTCTGTTCGTAATTGGTGTTTGGTGAGGAATCTGGGTTGACGCGCTTCCCACTTGGGCAGAAGCCGAGGTCATCATTCTTGATGAAGGGCTGGATGACATGAAGCAGGGGCCCGGCATCCCAACGGTTCGTAGGGGGGGTATCGGACCAGCCATCAGGCTGTCCGGTGTCGCCGTCGCCGGCCGGTGCCCTTGAACCCGAAGATAACCCATAAGGATACGTACCGTTCGCGGTCAGCGGGAAGACCGGTTGATAGGGATACGTGTCCTCATTGTCACTGTTGTACATCATGATTCCCATACCAGCTTGGCGTAGGTTTGACAAACACGTGGTCTTCTTGGCCGCTTCCCTCGCCTGAGCAAACACTGGAAAGAGCATGGCCGCCAAGATCGCAATGATTGCGATGACGACGAGTAACTCAATTAGAGTGAAGGCCTTTTGGTGTCGCATGAGCTGATCTATTGGCCTAGGCTCGCCAGAGCACAGGTCCGAAGATATTATGTTGGGACATTCCGATCGCGACTATGATCCCGATCATGCTGGGAGCCGTTCCGGTGCTGACGTTACAACGATACCGAGCGCAACCTCAGTGAACTGGCGATCACAGAGACTGAGCTCAGGCTCATGGCGAGGGCCGCCACCATGGGGCTAAGAAGTAGCCCGGTAAAGGGATAGAGCACCCCGGCGGCGATCGGAACGCCGGCAACGTTGTAGACAAAAGCAAAGAATAGGTTTTGTCGGATATTGGCCATCGTTGCACGACTTAACCTTCTCGCTCGGACCAGACCCATCAAGTCTCCTCTTAGGAGTGTTATGGACGCGCTCTCCATGGCGACGTCCGTACCCGTCCCCATCGCGATACCAACATGGGCTTGCGCGAGGGCGGGCGCATCATTGATACCGTCACCCGCCATTGCCACAATCCGCCCCGTTGCTTGCAACTGCTTGATGAGGCTAATCTTTCCCTCCGGTAGCACGTCTGCATGAATCTCGTCAATGCCGAGCTTTGTTCCAACGGCGGAAGCGGTCAGTCGGTTATCGCCCGTTAACATGACCACTCGAATACCGTCCTGATGCAGGAGGCGAATTGCTTCGGCAGACGTGGGTCGGATTTGGTCGGCTACTCCGATAACGCCGGCGATTGCATTGTCAATCGCCAGAAACATTGCGGTCTGTCCTTCGGAACGCATCGTATTTGCAATGCCCGCCGCTGCTTCGCTCGCGGCTCCGACTTCCTCCATCAAGGCCATATTGCCCAAGGTAACTCGCCGTTGCTCCAACCGACCTTGGACACCTTTGCCTGCGATGGCGGCAAACTCGGATATGGCCGCAGGGGTAATCAATCGGTCGTGGAGCCCCTCGATAATGGCCTCCGCGAGGGGGTGTTCGCTCCCGAGTTCAAGCCCTCCAGCGATTGCAAGAATCTCTGCCTCATCATGGGAACCGATGGCTTGAATAGCAGCGAGCTTAGGTTTACCCTCGGTCAGGGTGCCGGTCTTGTCAACGACAAGCGTATCTATCTTCTCGAAGCCTTCGAGAGCTTCTGCGTTCTTGATCAGCACGCCTGCCTGGGCGCCGCGTCCTGTCCCCACCATGATGGACATAGGCGTTGCCAATCCCAAGGCGCAAGGACAAGCGATAATTAGAACTGCAACAGAATTGATGACGGCGTACGCCATAGCCGGAGGTGGCCCCCAGATCGCCCAGGCAATGAACGCGAGGATGGCTACCGCGACGACAACTGGCACAAAGTAGCTCGCCACAGTATCCGCTATCTTCTGGATGGGTGCGCGAGACCTCTGGGCCTCGCTCACCATTTTAACAATCTGCGCGAGCAGGGTTTCATTTCCAACCCGTTCAGCTCGCATGAGAAATGATCCGGCTTGGTTGACGGTCGCGCCGGTCACCTTGGCCCCCTCTCGCTTGGCGACCGGCATGGGTTCGCCCGAAATCATGGACTCATCAACGCTACTTTGGCCCTCGGTGATCACCCCGTCGACGGGAACGTTTTCCCCTGGACGAACGCGTAGGATGTCTCCAATTACCACTTGGTCAAGCGGGATATCAGCCTCAATTCCTTCGCGTACAATGCGAGCTTGCTTTGGTGCGAGATTTAGGAGCGCTCGGATTGCGCTGCTAGTGGCACTTCGAGCCCGCAGTTCCAGCACCTGACCCAACAGAACCAAAGTCGTGATGACCGCCGCCGCCTCGTAATAGAGGTCCACTCCCCCCATTGGATTTCGGAATGTGTTCGGAAATACCTGAGGGGAGACGGTACCGAACACGCTGTATAGCCATGCCACACCCGTACCCATGGCGATAAGGGTGAACATGTTCGGACTCCGGTGAACAAGCGATGCCCAGCCCCTTTGAAAGAATGGAAGGCCGCCCCAGAGGACAACCGGCGTGGCAAGGGCAAACTGGGACCAAGCTAAGGTGCGGTGAGGGACACGGTGAGAGAGATCAAAACCAAAGAGGTGGGGCATCACCACCAACAGTAGTGGGATTGTTAATATGGCGCACGCCCAGAGTCGGCGGGACATGTCGTGCAACTCGGAACTATCTTCTGATGTTACGTCGAGAGGCTCAAGCGCCATCCCACAGATTGGGCAACTGCCGGGACCAATCTGACGGACTTCAGGGTGCATGGGGCAGGTGTATTCGGCTCCAATTGGCGCCCGCGCCTCTTCTGATGGTTCAAGGTACTTCAGCGGGTTGGCTTTGAACCGATCGAGGCAACTTGTACCGCAGAAGTAGTAAGTCTGACCGTTATAGTCAAAGGTTCCTGCTGCTTCTTCGGGCGTAACTTCCATCCCACAGACAGGGTCAATGCGTGCTATCTGGCTCATCCTTTTCATTTTCTACGCCCTCAGCTAGTTTGTTGTCGATCGCCGCAACACGACTCTACTAGTTGGAGCAAAATAATCCCATGAAGGAGATGGGCTTGCCAGGTGATGTATACGCATTGCTGCCGGGTGCTGCTCTCGACGGTGCGGCTATCGTAGGTTGCGGAATCGATGAAAGCCCGGCGCGGATCATCAATGCAATCAATGACTTTGTCGCTCGACCCACGAAGAAATCCATGTTCCGCCGCGTGGATAATTGGAATGACCGAGCAATGCCACTTGGGGCCCTTTGGGGCACGCAGTTGGTCCGCCAATTTGGCTGGCAGTGGATTATGCTTGATGATGATGGTGATCGGAGCATTGGGGTCTTTGATGCAATCCGATCCCAAGGAATATTTCCATTTGAGGTTGTATTCCATTGCATTGAACACCACGAGGTCCCAACGATGGAGCTCGCTTTCAACATGATCTCGGACGGTACGTTGCCTAAGTTTGAGCCGCAATCATTCACCAACATCATGGATGGAATCAGACACATAGTCCCACCCTCATAGGGGGAGCGTCCTCTAAGGCCCGGTTCATAGGCTCGCCTGATCTGGATTATGTTAAGTAATGTGTCGCTCGGACAGGAGATAGGGTCCCTGCGCCCTACCGGTTTGCGCGTTGATAGCTTCCGACCTCGGCGCGGAAGGCGATCGCGAGCCGGTTCCAGCCGTTGATCGCCACTATAGCGAACGTGAGGTCCGCAAGCTCCTTCTCCGTGAACTGCCCCCTGGCCTGTTCGTACACGGCGTCAGGCACGCGAGACTCCGCCACGAGGGTGACGGCCTCGGTCCAGGCGAGAGCGGCGCGTTCGCGCTCCGTGAAGAAGGGGGTCTCCTCCCAGGCGGAAAGGGCGTAGAGGCGCTGCTCGGATTCGCCTTCCGCCCGCGCGTCCTTGGTGTGCATGTCCAAGCAGTAAGCGCAGCCGTTGATCTGCGAAGCGCGGGTCTTGACCAACTCCAGTAATGAGTGTTCTAGGCCACAGTTAAGGATGTATTGCTCCAGTCCCAACTGGGCCTGAAAGCCGTCGGGGGAAACGGTCAGGTAGTTTAGTCTCATAGCGGCACGGCTAGGGAATCGAGGGGCGAAAGCACCTTCGGAATCGCCCAAAGAGGTCGGGCCGGCGGCCGCACCGACCACAGGGAAAGGTTACCAGGTCAGAGCAGCCTTCTGAGGTCGCACAACAGCGTCGGGTGTGCAATTGGCTTTCTTTGGAGTCGGGTATACGGAACCATGAAACGTCACCCCAGCCTGGAAGCATTTTCCCGCGATCACAATGTTGGCCTCATTTTTGGGCGTCGCCTCGTCCAAGCCGCCGCCGCCGACGACGCGGCTCGAGAGAAGGCTGCGCGTGAACTGATCGAATACTGGGACGAGGAACTGCGCGAGCATTTCGCGGTCGAGGAGCGGCTACTGACCCACTTGATTCCCGATTGGGACTTGCGAACGCGCCTATGCGGCGAACACCTCGAACTGGCCGAACGGGTAGCGCGGCTGGAAAATGGGGAGACGGACCGGGATTCACTCCGGCAATTGGGCACTGGGCTGGGCGACCACATCCGCTGGGAGGAGCGCGTGGTCTTTCCAGCGATTGAGGGGGCGCTGACCGAGGAGCAGCTTCGCGCCTTGGGAGAGCTCACCGAGCGGTTGGAGCAGGAGCGCGCAAACTCGCGCTGGGCCCCTCGCCGGGGCGAACTAATGCAGCGCCGTAAAACCGGTCGTTAGAGCCAGCCGCGACGGGCCCGAGCATGATGGCGACGGGCCGACGCCTACGTCCCGCCTTTGAGCGGTTGCAAAGCATGCAGAGCATCTGGCAGTTCGATGGCTCGGTCTTGCTTCCCTTATGTCAGGGCACATTGTGGTCCGCTTCCATCTTATCAATCTCGAACACAGACGCCATAGTGTCCGGGACCCCACAGGGCTATTGCCGTCATCTTAACATTGGTACAGTTTTTGGGGACAGGTCAGTTTTCCTGGGCTAAGAAACTACAATTCTATATTTATAGAAATATGTGGTATAGTGGTTGTATGGACCATAAGGAAACCGCCCGCATGTTCAAGGCCTTGGGCGATCCGACTCGGCTCAGCATCTTCCAGTTCCTCAGATCCTACTGTTGCTCAACCGTAGGCGAGGACGGCGAGGTGCATGCGTTCGAGGGGCCAACCATCAGTGAAGTATGCGGACACATCATGGGCGACAAGAAAATCACCACCTCTATGAGCTTCCACCTAAAAGAGCTTCGCAACGCGGGGCTCATCGAGACAGAGAAGCGAGGGAAGAACGTTTGTTGCTGCGTGAATCGCGATGCGCTCCAAGTGCTGTCCGCTTACCTCCACGATAACCAATCAACAAGCAGCGAATGCTGCTGAGGAAAATGAACATGTCAACTAACAACAATCTAATCGAACGTGACGACGTGCGCGAGCTCGTCAAAGAGAAGTACGGCGAAGCTGCACTCCGTGTGCTTAGTGGCCAGGGCAGAGCATGCTGCGGGAGTACGTCGGCGGGCGGAGAATCGGTCTGCTGCGGCGAGACGAAATCAGAGGACGGGTGCTGCACTAACACCAGCGACCCGATCACCAGCAATCTCTATTCCGAAGCAGAAGCATCCGAGATTCCCGAGACGGCTATCCTTGCTTCGCTGGGATGCGGCAACCCGACAGCTTTGGCGCAACTCAGTAAGGGCGAAACGATCCTCGATCTTGGAAGCGGCGGTGGTATCGATGTCCTGCTATCCGCGAGACGTGTCGGCCCCACCGGCTTTGCCTATGGCCTCGACATGACAGACGAAATGCTGGAGCTGGCCGAGAAGAACAAAGCGGAAGCAGGTGCAGAGAACGTGAAGTTCCTGAAGGGCCACATCGAGGAGATTCCCCTTCCGGAGAACTCGGTCGACGTGATTATCAGCAATTGCGTGATCAACCTCAGCGCCGACAAGGACAAAGTAATCCGGGAAGCGTTCCGCGTCCTCAAGCCGGGCGGCCGATTCGCGGTATCCGATGTCGTCGTTGAAGGCGAACTCCCGGCGCTGGTCCGGAAGGACATGGAGCTTTACGTCGGCTGCGTAGCGGGAGCCCTAGAGCAATCCGAATACATCGCCAAGCTCCAGAGTGCCGGATTTGTCGAAGCGAGCATCGAACCGACGCGGCGATACGAGTTCTCGAAACTCGAAGGAAGCTGGGCTCCGAAGGGACTCCTAGGGATGACCCAAGAAGAAAAGGAATCGCTCGATGGCAAGATCTTCAGCGGATTTATCCGCGCGGTGAAGCCTGAATGAGATTGCTCTATGCCTGCGTTCACAACTCGGGACGCTCGCAGATGGCCTACACGACCAGCTCGCCCGAGAGGGCGGGCTGGACGTTGTCGTAGAGTCTACTGGAACAGTGGGAGGAAGGAGCTGAACCCGGTTGCGGTCCAAGCTTTGCTCGAAGATGGTGTATCCATGGCCGATCAGCGCCCAAACTCGCTAGAGAACTGCAGGCAAATGGTATTCCTCACCACCAGCAAGAGTTTCCCAACCAAGCTCGGCGTGCCGGTGATCGTCTACGCGGGCATCGCCTAAGTCACAACGCGGATTGAGACCCGATTTCATCGGCGATATTCTCATCCCTTTGGCAAAGGGTTTGAATGCATCAGTGCAGTTCGACGGCAAGTGCGCGAACCTAGGGTTGACCGCGAAGATCGGAACAATTGGTGGTGCTCCCGTCTAATTCGGCATCGCCGCCGCCAAAGGCTACCGGTTCGGTTCGCTCAGCGCCACGAGCTTTCCGATCAATCGCAGCCTGTAATGGGGGCCGACTGATTTATGAACAATTGTAGGAACCGATTCAGGTTCTGTTGAATCTGGTGGAGATGATGGGATTCGAACCCACGACCTCTGCAGTGCGATTGCAGCGCTCTCCCAACTGAGCTACATCCCCAACGCGTTTGAGGATACCAGCCTAGGAAACGAGGCTCTGCCAGCGTGCGATGGTTGGCATGGCAAAGGCCTCGATCTTGTCGCTGACAATGACAATTGTTTCGGTTGGCTCTGGGGCTCCTTCCGGGAAGTCTGGCTTAATAAGCTGGTCAATCCACCACTTGATGCGGGCCGTGTTGTCAATCTCCTTGGTCTCTTCGGCTCGCTGAGCGCGGCCGTATGAGCCCGTACAGATCCTAACCAAACGCAAAGGGGTTGTCGTGACCGGCCTCTGAGGCAGGTATTTAGCACCATTGGTGCCAGGCGAAAGGGCTCCTTCGCCGTCAGGAACAACATCCGCCGTACCCCAAATCACGCCTTGCTCGCGAAGCATCGCTGCAGTCTCGGCCATGTGCCACGCCGCACCGCGAAGCTCTACGGCTACCGGTCCCGGGTAGTCCCGATGGGCTAGGAATGCGGTCAACTCATCGAAGAGCTTGATGCTGGCGGTGCCGGGTAGTTGTACTACCAGGAGGGTTCGAGAAGCGCCCAAAATATTTGCGAGCTCAACAAACCGTGACCAGCGTGATCGGGCCTCATCCTTTGAGAATCTGTCTAGCCCGCCGGCATGCGTGATCTGCTTCGGGCACTTCATACCGATGACGAAGTCTTCGGGCACGGCATCGCGCCACTTCTTCATGAGGTCTTCCGACGGTAGCTTGTAAAACGATCCGTCCGTTTCAATCGCGCCAAAGTGGGTGGCGTAGTATTTCAAGTGATCCTTGGGCTTGACATCCGGCGGAAAGAACGAATTGCCCGATAGCCGATAGTCTAAACCGATTGCTCCAAAGCGCCACTTCATAGGGCCATTGTATCGGTTCTAAAGCTAGATTAATGGAGATACCGAAGACGCGCACAGAGATTGTTTGGACACATCCATCAGTGCTCGGTAAATCACAGTTTTCGTGATTTCGCAGATTGTATGAATCGAAATCAGCGCGCCTTACCTCTACCTTCTTATGGACAATTCGATAAGCGTAGCGGAACTGCGAGAACTCTTGGAATCCGATTCGGCAGTTCACTTAGTCGATGTTCGCAGCGCCGATGAATTTGCAAGCGGACATGTACCGAGGGCAACGAATATTCCTCTTGAGGAGATTGAGGGGAGGATCGATGATTTGGGATCTAGGGTTGTCGTTTTGTGCAAGAGTGGCAATCGAGCTTCGATGGCCTGCGAACTGTTGAGGGCGCATCATCCCGGCATGATCCTGTTGGAGGGTGGAACTCAGGCTTGGGCCCATGCGGGCCTTCCTCTAGCGAAATCATCAGGACGGGTTCGTTGGTCATTGGAGCGTCAGGTACGGCTGGCGGCTGGCCTTATTGTTCTTACGGGAACTCTCTTGTCCCTTTTCGTAAATGCGAATTGGATCTATCTTGCCGTATTCGCTGGTGCTGGGTTAACTTTTGCGGGTGCCACTGATCTTTGCCTGATGGCTAGCCTGCTTGCTAAGCTCCCTTGGAATCGATCGAAATCGAGTCTAAACGGTTAGTTCCCCTGTGACCCACTCGGGCATGCACATCTCCGTAATCACGTCATGAGCGAGCGCGAACTCACCGAAGACGCGTAATGCGGCCTCGTGACGGGCATCGAAATCGTAAGTCATGGTCTTGCTCAAATACTGCCGGGTTACTTCTTCTGTAAACCCGAATCTTTCGACTGCCTCTGGTACGACTTCATCTAGGCTTTCGACGGCCTGCTTGCGAGCGATAACAAGGTGGTCGGCAATCTCGGGAGTTAAGTCTTTTCCACCAAGCCACATGGCCCAAACGAACGGCAGGCCTGTCCAGTTTGTCCAAGCGTCGCCCAAGTCCATAATGTGGAGCCCGTTGCCATCGGCTCGCATGCCATTGTCACCAATGAGGAGAGCGGCATCATGCTTGCTAAGCATCTGGCTCAAATCGGGCGGCTCGGCCATAGCGACAGGCTGGATCCCGTGTAATTCCTTAAGGAGAATTTGAGCAAGCGTATTGCTGGTCATTGAGCTTTGGTCAAGTGCGAGTGAGCGGATCTCAGGAAGCGGAACCTTGCTGAACAGCCGCACGCTATGCACAGGGCCGAAAGAACCAACACAGGCTCCCTTCACGACACGGGCGCTTGGTGTTCTCAGGCCAACGATACTGCTGACGAGAATGGCCGCTACCTCATGATTGGCCAGAAGGGGTGGGAGTTGGGTTGGGACCGCATAATGAACATCCAGCGTGGTCCGGGCCACCAAGGGATAGGCGTTCAAATAGGGGACGCAACCAACTCGTGTCACACCAGTATTTTAGAACATGGGCCGCTTGACATTTCGAAATTGGGATCCGCAGCAAGATGCTGAAGCGGCCTACAAGATTTACTCTGACTTCGAGGTCGTTCGATACCTGGGGAGAACCCCGGCGGTGACAACGTCTATTGAAGAGCAACACGAACGCTTACAAAGGATCGTTGATGCGATGGAGTCGCGGGGTGACATGACCGGGGTTTGGGCCGCCTGCTTGGGTCCTGAGCCAATAGGATCGGCCCTCTTCAAGGAATTACCGGACGGTGATGGCAACCCAACGGGTGATTTCGAGATTGGGTGGCATCTGCGGCGGGACCATTGGGGCCAAGGCTTAGGGACGGAAATTGGACGAGCGATGCTGGCTATGGCCCTATCTCATAAGGAGCGCGTTTTAGCCATTGCGTACCCCGATAACAAGGCCTCAATTCGGATCATGGAAAAGATAGGGATGCAACCTCTCGGCCTTACGAACCAATCCTACGGGGTTGAATGTATCGCCTACGAAGCTAAGCTACTTTCGAGCAACGGCAACGACACTGCTGCCGACGGGTAAGGGGATCTTCTGCAGAAGTGCACCTTCAATTCGCATCAGCCAGATGAGGACCCGATTCATGGCTGTCCCGACCTCTGGTAAACGCACGCGAGCATCCCGTTGCAGTAGGCGGTCAAGCAGGCGAACACCAACAACAAGAGGGAAGAGGAAAAATACGCTATAGCTCAAGAGATCGACGTGAAAGCCCGCTGACTCTAGAAGCGCGAGGACCTCACCCTTTGTATAACGGCGATGGTGATGTAGCGCAATATCATGGGGTCCCCAGAGCCATCGAAATGCAGGCACATTGAGGACAAGGTGTCCACCAGGGGCTAAAACACGGTGAATCTCGCTGATGGCTGCCCGATCGTCAGCAACGTGCTCTAACGTATCGAGGGTAACGACGCCGGATACGCTTTCGGACAAAAGAGGCAAGTTTTCGGCATCGGCGAGGGTAACTCTTCGGAGGCCACGCTTAGCGCAGTGTCGAAGTGCTTCAGGGCTGAAATCAACGCCGAAGGATTCCGCTGGTAACGCGGACATGAGGGCACCTGTGCCGCATCCAACGTCCAAGATCTTGCCGTGACAACGGCGGAGAAGTTTGAGCGCGAGCTCCCGGCGCGCCACGAACCACCAGTAGTGGTCCTCACGCTCGTACATTTGACTATATTCGTCGAGGTTCAAGTCGAGCTCGCTTTCCTATTAGCCTCAGTTTGATCAAGTCTAGCACCATACGGGTTCCATCACGCAGTACCCTGACTTTCGAGCCCTCTTGGTGCATCCAGCGGATGGGAATTTCCTCGATCGTGTAGCCAAGGTCACGGGCGATCAAGAGAGCCTCCAGGTCAAAGCTGAAGCCGTTCAGTTTGCATCGTTTGAATACGTCCTGAGCGGCCGCTTGGGAGAAGATTTTGAATCCACATTGGGTGTCGGCGATCCCCCGGATGGCAAGCATCTGGACGACACCATTGAATGTACGCCCGAGCATTTCCCGGATCCATGGTTGGCGGACTTCGAGGCTTGATTCACGCAGCGGACGACTCCCAATGGCAATATCGGTTCCTTGCATGACCCTTAGGAGAAGCTTCTCGGTTTCCTCCTGAGGGGTAGCCAGGTCAGCATCGCAAAAGAGAACAAAATCGCCAGAGGCGCGGAGCATTCCAAGTCGCACCACGGAACCCTTGCCTTGGTTGGGTTCGCTCTTGACGAGCGTGAACTTAGGGTGTGAGGCGACGAATTCTTCGACAATGTCATTGGTCCGGTCGGTGCTGCCATCGCTGATGATGGCAACGTCATAGTCATATTCCTGGGCTTCGTAATACTCGGCAAGCCGCTCCAGCGTACGCTGGATACGGAGTTCTTCATTGTAGGCCGGGACAACGACGCTCAGTCTCAAGTGCGGCAGAGTTTACTGCTTGGGGCACCCTGACTTGTTTTGAAGCGACCTTGACTCCGTTATACTTAGGGCGAGCTCCATGACGGTCAAAGAAATCTTTCAGACGCTTGAGTACGGCCCCGCTCCGGAGGACGCGAAGCTTGCCCAGCAGTGGATTCAACACAACGAGGGAGAGTTTGGTCACTATATAGGCGGCCAATGGCGAGCAGCCACCACTCATTTTGATAGCTTCAATCCGGCAAATGGCCAGGCACTGGCCCGCATTGGTCAAGGCAGTCAGCAGGATGTAAATGATGCGGTAAAGGCAGCTCGGGCAGCATTACCAGCCTGGCAGGGCCTGACTAGCGTAGAGCGGTCGAAGTATCTATATGCCCTAGCTCGCCAGATTCAAAAGCACTCTCGTCTCTTTGCGGTCTTGGAGACCCTAGACAATGGGAAGCCAATTCGCGAGACTCGCGACATTGACATTCCCTTAGTGGCGCGACATTTCTACCATCACGCGGGCTGGGCCCAACTTCGAGATAGCGAGTTCCCCGGCTACCATCCGGTGGGAGTTTGCGGGCAGATTATCCCGTGGAACTTCCCCCTACTGATGCTTTCCTGGAAAATTGCCCCGGCTCTGGCAATGGGCAACACAGTAATCTTGAAACCGGCCGAGTTCACGTCCCTCACCGCTCTGCTGTTCGGAGAGATATGTGGGCAGGTTGGACTTCCGGATGGAGTGGTGAACATCGTCACTGGCGACGGTGAGACAGGTAAAGCCATCGTAGCTCACGAAGGCATTGACAAGATCGCATTTACGGGTTCAACAGAGGTTGGCCGACATTTGCGACGGGCGACGGCCGGGACAGGGAAGAAGCTTTCCCTGGAACTTGGAGGTAAATCGCCCTTCATTATTTTTGACGATGCCGATCTTGATGCAGCGGTCGAAGGCTTAGTGGACGCGATCTGGTTCAACCAGGGGCAAGTCTGCTGCGCGGGATCGCGACTCCTCGTGCAGGAAGGCGTAGCCGAGAAAGTGGTCGCGAAGACCAAGGCCCGGATGGAAAATCTCCGCGTCGGTGACCCGTTGGACAAAGCGGTGGATGTCGGAGCAATCGTGGACAAAGTGCAACTCGAACGAATTGCCGAACTCGTCGAGCTTGGGGTAGAAGAAGGGGCGACTAAGTTCCAACCCAAGTCATTTTCTTGCCCCAAGGATGGTTGGTACTATCCGCCGACCTTGCTAACGGATGTGGAGCCTGCTTCAACCGTCGTGCAGGAGGAGATTTTTGGGCCGGTGTTGGTTGCGATGACCTTCCGCACCCCCGACGAGGCAATCGCGCTCGCCAATAACACGGTGTATGGTCTTGCCAGCAGCGTTTGGACAGAGAACTTGAATCTCGCCCACGACATGGCCAGCCGGATCAAGGCCGGCGTGGTTTGGGTGAATTGCACGAACCAGTTTGATGCGGCAGCCGGTTTTGGCGGCTATCGCGAGAGTGGGTTTGGACGAGAAGGGGGACGCGAGGGGCTCTACGAATACCTGAGTGAAGACAGGGCCCAAGCAAAGCAGGGTCTCGGCACTCAGTCTAGTCCCGCACCCTCGCCGATAGATAAGACCCACAAGCTTTACATTGGGGGCAAGCAAGTGCGACCCGATGGCGGCTATAGCCTAACAATCCACGGTCAAGAGGTAAGCCGGGGCAACCGGAAAGATCTCCGTAATGCAGTGGAAGCGGCGGATGCAGCCTTGGGTTCATGGTCGGCAATGCCGGGCCATGGCCGGGCGCAGATCCTTTACTACTTCGCGGAGAACTTGGTCAGTGAGCGCGAAAGAATTGGGGTGAGCGAGGCCGAACTTGATGCCGCAGTGGAACGGATCATGCACTATGCCGCTTGGGCAGACAAGTTCGATGGCGCGGTCCATCAGGTCCCAATGCGTGGGCTTGTCTATACAAGAAGGGAACCTATTGGAACGTGTGGTGCGGTGTGCTCTGACGAGCCTTCGCTCCTCGGATTTTTGAGTCTAGTTCTGCCCTTGATCGCGATGGGAAACACCGTGGTGGCGATTCCCAGCGAAACAAATCCCCTTCCCGTGTGCGAACTCATTCGGGTCATCGAAGCAAGCGACTTTCCAGGTGGAGTTATCAATATCATTACAGGATTACGGGACGAACTCGAGAAGACATTGGTTGAGCACGATGGCGTATTGGCCGTCTGGAATTTCGGTCCCCATGGGGGGATGGCAGAGGAACTCAGCGCGGCCAACCTCAAGCAGACCTGGATCGGGCATGGTGAGGACTACTGGAAGCAGCCTTCGAGCGAGTGGCTCCGGCGGGCCACGCAAGTAAAAAATGTTTGGGTTCCCTACGGCGCGTGACGAAGGCGGAGGAAGGCCCTCCAATCCCATGTGGACTGATCATCGCAACAACGTAAGGGTAGATCGTTTCCGATCCGTTGTGCCAAGTCCTTCATGATTGCTTGACTCCGTGCAATGACAGCGGGATGGCCAAACGGTTTCGTAACCGCGCATGAATCGCACATCGGGCGTAGGTTGATCGGCCGGTTGCAAAAAGTCTTGATGTGATCAACCGTCGTTGCGGTCCCGCCGCAAGCGGCGCATTGGTTACCTTGCTTTGCTAAGAACTTCTGAAGGACCTTTGTTGGAATGAGTGAGTTTCGATAGGGGAGTCCGCCCCCCATCAGGTGCCAAGCAATTTGGGCAAATGCGATCTGCTTGTCCGGCACCAAAGCAGCTTCTGAAAGCAAGGCTGCTCGAAACTGCCGTATCAAACTGCTGGATTCTCGGCAATGAGCATTGCAGTAGGGCGACAACTTCTCATCGCAAGGGCGCCCGCAATTTGGGCAGGTGCTTGGGTCGGGCTGAAGGGGCCTTTGCGTAGGCAGTTCCAAGGCAAGTTCAAGGGGAATGCGTAAGAACCACCGAGCTTGTTCACCGATGTCATCGGCTCGGTTGCAAGGCAACATATCGTGAAGGCTCTGTATTCGGTCGGCGAGGATGTGCGGCACCATACCTAGCTAGCTACAGTTTATATGAAGTTCCACGAGCCAAGTCGTTGTCGGTGGTGCCAGGAAATAAACCTGTCCATTGCTGGGCCTGGTGGCACGAAACCTGTTGTAGAATGGAACACAGTTAAGCTGTTGGGAGACTCACAGTTGTATATGCGCTCTGTTACCATCATCGCGCTCGCAAGCGCCCTATCCTCGTACGCAGGTGCCCAGTGTACGGTCGTCACGACCCCGTCGTCGGCCAATTTTAGCGGCAACTTCACGGGCAATGTTCAAGCTGGCTTGTTGCAGGGTGAGGCTGCGGCGGTCAGTTTTACGCTCCCAGCTGAAGCTTTCCCAATCAAGCTTTCATTGGCGGAGATGATCTTTGCTTCGGCCAGCACGACCGTGCAGACTACAACGATATGGCGAGTCTTTGGTTATGAAGGTACGCCGACGGCCGGCTCTCTGGTCTTTGATGAAACAGCAGAAAACATCATGCTGCCGTATATCGTCCTAGCCCCCGGTACCAATGGCGTAAATGTGCAATTTTCTGTTGATCCCAACGATCCAACGCAGATTATCTTCCAAGACAATGGATCGCACACGGTTACCCTTGGGTATGGAGTCGTTCAGCACAATAACCAAACGACTTTCATGGGCCTTCCTTATGCCCCAAGCGACAGTAATGCCTTCCCAACAACGGATGTTGGAGGGCTCAATTATCCAACACGGAACTGGCTTTATGCCGTGCCCTATCCAGGCGGGGCCCCTTCGGGCTGGAGCACGTTCGCATCGTTGCCAACCTTTGTACGCCCAACGGGCGACTGGAACATTCGGTTTACCTATGAATCGTTGAATCCCGTCAGCATCACCGATGACC
>JADZDX010000030.1 GCA_020850835.1 Fimbriimonadaceae bacterium | reverse complement strand
TGGCCCGGTTGAATTGCACAAGGTTGGGTTCAGATCGCATCCAAGCGCGTTGGCGCTTTGCGTATTGCCGCGTTTGAAGTTGTATCGTCTCCACCAGCCCCTCAAAAGTTAATTTATCCCTCAGAAAATGAGAAATTTCAGCATACCCAATGGCACGAAAGGCTGGGGAATCTACTAACACGCCCTTGCTCAGGAGCCCTTCAACTTCGCCAATCCATCCCTTGTCCAATAGCTTCAGAACCCTTTGGTCCAAGGCATGGGCGAGTTCAAGCGGATCAGTTTCAAGACCCAGCTTCACCTTTCGAAACGGAGGTAATCGAAAGTCTATCGGTGCTGTTGGCGCCAGGGCTTTTTCGAGTGCCCGTTGAACCCGAATTCTGTTATTTCGGTCAATCCCAAGTCCAGGAGAGAGGCGATCTAGCTCCGCGAGAAGTTCAGCTAGAGGGGCCGATCGAAGCTTCTCACGGAGGTCCGGGCTAGGAGCGGGGGCGAGTTCGCGATATTCTTCGTAGAGGGCGCGGATGTAAAGACCAGTACCGCCAACGACAATCGCATTCTTTCCTTGTTCATAGATTCTTGCTAGCTCGTGATTTGCATCAAGAACAAACTCGCCGACGCCATAGCCTTCATTGGGGGACTTGATGTCAATGAGCGCATAGTCACCCTTTCGACTGGACTTATTGGTCCCGATATCGAGTCCTCGATAAACCTGGAATGCATCGGCGTTGATCAACTCGGCGTCTAGGCTATCAGCCAAAGCTTCTGCGAGTTCCGATTTTCCTGAGCCTGTTGGGCCCAAGATGGCAATCAAGACCGGGGCTCGAAGATCGGATTTGGAATGAGGCTTCAAGAATCAGCTAGCCCTCAACCCAATTCCGATCTCAGTACGTGATCAGCGAGTCTACGGGATAGCCAAGAAGGTTCTTACGGCCATCAAGAAACTCAAGCTCGACCAAAAAGCCATAACCGCAAACTTCGCCTCTTAGGCGCTCAATAAGACGTGCAGTAGCGGCGGCTGTTCCTCCCGTCGCCAATAGATCATCTACAACGTAGGCACGTTGTCCAGGTGCAAGGGCGTCCACGTGCATTTCGATGGTGTTCGTGCCGTATTCGAGGGCGTACTCTTCAGTTATTCGATCATATGGAAGTTTGCCTAGCTTGCGGGTGAGGGCAAATGGAAGTCCTAACTTCAAAGCGATGGGTACACCAAAGATGAAACCTCGACTCTCAATGCCCACGATCACGTCCGGCCTGTGGGTTTCAGCGCGCTCCGTCAAGTGGTCAATAGTCTCAGCGAACGCATTGGAGTGCTGAAGGACCGGCGTGATGTCCTTGAACATAATCCCCGGTTTCGGAAAATCGGGAATATCTCGAATCAGTGATTGGGCGAGTAGCTCGCTCATGCCGGGCGAGATGATACCCGCTGGCGAAGCTGGGGGTGCTGGGAGTACCGTGGCACGGAGGGCAGACGAAGGCATGGGCCGATCACAATAAGACCCATGGTCAACGAGGAGCGCCTGGTCACCCTATTCAAAGAACTCTGTCTCATCAACGCGCCCGCGCTGGTGGAGGCGGAATCTGTGGCCTTTGGTCGAAAGACATTGGAGACAATGGGGCTCGAGGTGTGGGAAGACAATGCATCATCTGAGATTGGCGGGAACGCAAATAATCTCATCGCCAAACTAGCGTCGAACGTTAGCGGACAGGTGCCGAGCATCTTTTTCTCGGCGCATTTCGACACCGTTGAGCCCACCGAAGGGCTAGTCATTCAGGAGCGGGATGGGGTTTTGTATAGCGATGGCAACACGATCCTGGGCGCGGACGACAAGGCCGGCATGGCCCCCGCCATCGAGGCCATCAGAGTCATTCAGGAGAACGATCTGCCCCACGGCGACATCTTTCTGCTCTTCTCGGTAGCCGAAGAGATCGGCCTGAAGGGCGCTTTCGCGCTTAAGATCGAAGAACTCGATGTGGATTTCGGCTATGTGCTCGACACCGGCCCGCCGGTGGGCAGCTTCGTGGTGAGAACGGCGACCCACGACGTGCTGGAGGTGACCATTCACGGCAAACCCGCCCACGCGGGCAAGGACCCAGAGAAAGGCGTGAGTGCCATCCAGGTCGCAGCCGAGGCGATCTCGAAGATGAAGCTGGGCCGAATCGGGCCGGAGACGACGGCGAATGTCGGGCTGATCTCGGGCGGCTCCGCGAACAATGTTGTGCCCGCCGAAGTGAAGATCATGGCCGAAGCGCGGAGTACGGATCCCGCCGAAGTGGACGATCAGATTGAGCACATGGTTATGGAGTTTGAGGCGGCGGCGCGGAAGTTCGGCGCGACGGTGGAGATTCGTCACGACCGTCACTACGGCGGCTACCAAATTGCAGACGATACGCCGGTGGTTCGGTGTGCAGTAAACGCGGCCAAGGCCTTGGGTATGAGTGGGGAACTCAGAACGACCCTTGGTGGGAGCGATGCCAATGCCTTCAACCAAAAAGGCACTCCGACCATTGTTATGGGTACAGGCATGGAGCAGATCCATACCCACGACGAACACGTGTCTCGGAAGGATCTGGTCAACATGGCTCGGCTATGCCTTGAAGTCGTTGCCCAAACGGTCCTGTCTGGCCGCGACTGATGGAGCAACATGACGGGCGGTAAGATCGCGTTATGCTAGCGACCCTCGCCCTCTTCGCATTCGCGCCCGCTGGAATTGCCATCACAAACTTGGTAAACAACGAGACGCTCCGCTATCCAATCGCCTTGGTTCGCGGAAGTGGAGCAGATGGTGTCGTCGAAGTTGAGAATCGGGACAGCAAGCGAATTGACGCCAAGAATCAAGTCAAGTCGTACAACGGGGCGTTCAAGATCCTCGTTGAACTCAAGGAAGGCAGGAACCGGGTCAATATCAAATCGGGCAAAAGGTCAAAGCTGATCACTTTGAACTATTCACCCCAGACTGCGGACAATTCCATCAAGGTGATTTATCTGACGTCCAGCGATGGGAGCACGGAGTACCTGAGCCAGTTTCCCAGTGATCCTCAGAATTACCGCGAGAAGTTGGATACCGCGGCAAAGTTAATGCAAACCTTCACCGCCGAAACCATGCGCGACAGTGGCCACGGACGGACGACATTTCGACTTGATCTTGATGAGAACGGGAAGGTGAATGTCCTGACGCTCAAAGTTCCGCATACGGCGGAGTGGTTGCTTAGCCAACCGGACGGTGATGTTTGGCAGACCGTCAATCGTTGGCTTGACGAGAATGGCTACTATCGCGGTGCGAAGGCTATGGTGGTCTTCAATTGGGCGACCTATGACGGCAAACGCACTAAGGGACACTTTGCCCTTGGGGGCGGGCACCTCGGCATGTTCAGTAGCCTCTCTCTATTTGCTTGGCCCAATTCGATCCGAGATGTCGAACGGGCGTTTAACGATTCAACCCCGCTTGACACGTCAAAGGTTTTTGACGATAGCGTAGGTAGGTCTGTTTGCTGGGGACAAGCTGCCACGGGCATGGGGGCAATGCTCCACGAGCTAGGTCATGCGTTGGGATCGCCCCATAGCAATGATCCTGAGAGCGTAATGAGTCGAGGGTTTGATCATTTCAACCGGGTCTTTCTAGTGCAGGAGGCAACGTCAAAACGATCCGACAAACCAGTGGCTTTTAAGGAAGATCAAATCATGCGGTGGGATCCTTGGATTGCTTCATACTTTGCTTGCACACGGAGCTTCGCCATGAATGCCACAGTGTTTATTGATGGGGACCCACCGCGGGGCTACGTTGACTTTGCTACGGGCGATGTTGTGGCGGTTGCGCCTCACGGAGTGCGCCTAATCAGGCTTAGTAAGCCCACCGACCCCCCTTCAAACACTAAGTTCAAACTGTTTGATGGCTTGCCGAGGGTGGTAAGGCTTGGCCGCCAGGCCCTGCGGGACTCGCTAGCCTCTCCAGATGGCGCATGGCTGAGCATCACCGACGGGATGGGGCAGGAGTGGTCATTTGAAGAGTCGAAGCTCAAGGATGCCAGTACTTTGCCCCCAGATACATCAAAGGAGCAACTTGCCCAAATAGCCGGGCTCGCGCAAGCCATCGGTGACGCCGCCGAACACTGGTCTCCATAGGCCGAAAATCTAAGAATCCTCGTTCAACCCTTGCGATACTGTCAAATATGCCACTATAATGATTGTGGAAGCACTGTTTCTGGCGCTTTTGAGCTTGGTGGAAACCGAGGAAGGTACCGGGCGACGAGCGATAGACGGCAGGCGCTTCCATACAAGGAAGTAAACACATGAAGAAAATCATGACTCTCGCCGGTGCTGTGCTCCTCGCAGGCTCGGCTTTCGCACAAGGCTCCTCGCTGTCAGGTATCAACCTTCGCTTGGGCTTTTTCTACCCTACCGATAGCGACACTCGAGACGCTACGTCCGACCTCTGGTTCACCGGTGGTATTGACTATAAGATCAAGGATATCGGCCTTGGAGGCGACTCTATGATGGGTTACTCACTCGGCATCTCCGCGGATTGGCAGTCAAGCGACGACATCCGCGTTATCCCGGTCCTGTTGACGATCACGGGGCAGCCCAACAACGGTATCTACTGGACGGGTGGTGTGGGCGTCGCCTTCAATCATGCCCCCGGTTACAACAAGACCAAGCTCGCCTACATGGTTGGCGCAGGCTACGAATGGAAGTCGGGCATGAACCCGATCAGCTTTGAGCTTCGCTACTACGGTAATGGCGATTCCGAAGTTAACGGAATTGGCGCTTACGTCGGCTTCCGACTGTAAGCCCGAACCTTAACAAAGTAGACCCCAACGCATATTGCGTTGGGGTCTAGCTTTGTTGGAGTTAAGAGTCGGAGTACATGGCGAACTCATACGGATGGGGCCGAAGATCAATCGCATCGCACTCGTTCACCAGCTTCCAATCAATATAGGTATCAATCAGGTCCTGGGTGAACACATCACCTTTGAGCAAGAACTGGTGGTCATCTTTGAGGGCCAGAAGGGCGGCTCTTAGCGAACCAGGGGTCTGAGGAATGCCCTTCTTCTCGGCGGGCGGAAGTTCATATAGGTCCTTATCAATCGGCTTCATGGGCTCGATCTTGTTCTGAATTCCATCTAACCCCGCCATCATCATGGCCGTCATCGCGAGGTAGCCGTTGGCCGTCGGGTCGGGAGCTCGGAACTCAATACGTTTGGCCTTAGGGCTCTTGTTGTACATCGGAATCCGGATGCAAGCCGAGCGGTTTCTGCTCGAATAGATCAGGTTGATCGGCGCCTCATAGCCGGGTACCAGCCGGCGGTACGAATTCGTCGTTGGCGCGGCGAAAGCGAGGAGAGCTGCGGCATGCTTGAGGAGACCTCCGATATACCAACGTGATGCATCGCTGAGGCCCGCATACCCCTTCTCGTCGTACATGATGGTCTTCCCATTCTTCCAGAGGCTCTGGTGAACGTGCATCCCACTACCATTGTCACCGTAGAGGGGTTTGGGCATGAAGGTCGCAACCATGCCATAGCTTGCCGCGACATTTCGTACGATGTACTTGTACTTCTGCAGTTTGTCGCACATCGAAACGAGCGTGTCGAATTTCATGTCAATCTCGCACTGCCCGGCGGTGGCGACTTCGTGATGGTGAACTTCCGTATCCACCCCGGCACCCAGCAGGGTGAACATCATTTCGCTTCGAATGTCCTGAAGCTTATCAACCGGCGGGCAAGGGAAGTACCCTCCCTTGGGGCCGATCGTGCTGCTTGAACCTGGCTTAGCGCTGTTCCAGTGGGCTTCAAGAGAGTCAATCGCAAAGCCCATTCGATGGGGCGAAGTGTCATAGGTCAGCTCGTCAAATATGAAGAACTCCGCCTCTGGCCCAAAGAAAGCGGTATCCGCAATCCCAGTGCTCTTGAGATAGGCCTCGCCCTTCTTTGCGACATAGCGGGGATCACGGCTATAGCGCTCGCGGGTAATCGGGTCTTCAATGTCGCAAATGATCACCGCGGTTTTGTAATCGTGGAATGGATCCACGAACAGCGTGTCGGGGTCGGGCACGAGAAGCATATCGCTCTGATCAATGGCTTGAAATCCTCGAATGCTCGATCCATCAAATCCGAGCCCGTCTTCGAAGACATCCTCCCGGAAGGCAACGGCGGGCACGCTGAAGTGGTGCCACATTCCGAACAGGTCAGTGAACCGAATGTCAATCAGTTCGCATTCGTTCTCTTTGATAAACTCAATGGCTTGTTTGGGCTTCATTTGGGGGCTCTCTCTCCTCACAACCCCCAAATTGCGCGCCTCCAGGTTGGCCACGGGCCGGCTTGGGGGGCGATGGGGGCACCGTCGCTCCCATCAACAAAAAAGTGACGGATGATCTGGCCCTTTTGCCGCAGGGTTTTGGCGGCATTCCACCGGTAAACTGGGGCCATGGACATGAAGCTGAAGGTCGTTCTTGGTCTCGGGTCAATGGCTACTGGTGCCATCTTGGCGGGGTATCTGCTGACCCCCAAGCGAGATGATCCTAAGCTGGATCCCGCCATTGAAGCTCAGAATCGGGCGGCCGCCGTGGGCCTCAAGATGCGTAAGAAAGTTGACCATCCGGTGACGCCGGAGATGCAGGCGGTGGCCGATGATCAATCTCTTAAGCCAGCGCCCGATTTCAAGCTCATGGGACTTGATGGACAATCCCATACGCTCCAGTCCCTAACGGATGGAAAGCCCTTGCTTCTTTTCTTTATCGAAAAGGAGTGCCCTTGTTGCCTTGGCGCGAAACTCTACTTCGAACGCTTCTACCAACTCTATCCCAATGAAGTGAACACCGTGGGCATCATCAACACAGGCAAGGCTGATGCGGACAAGTGGCGCCAGTCGACCGAAGCCCATTTCCCCATTTTGTTGGATCCCGATCTCAAGGTGATCAAGGCATTCAAGGCCGAGCGTGGCGCGTACGTATCGCTGGTCGCGAAGGGGAAGATCGTGAAGCAATATGCCGGCTACGGCGAGGATATGTTGCAAGAACTGAACGCTCGGCTTGCCGCCCTGGCAGGTGTAAAGGTGCGGAAGTACGATAGTTCTCAGTCTCCTGCCCACCTTACGAGCGGATGTGTCTTCCCGACCGAGGGAACTTGATCTCGGGTGGAACCAGGCAAAGGCAGTACAATAAGTGAATGCCGACGGCCAGCCTGTCTCACCGCCGAGACGACTCCCTCTTCTTAAATCTTTCCGAGGATGAAACGAGATTCCTTGACCAAGTGCGCGCCTTTGTCGCGGACGAAGTGCTCCCCTGCACACGGGAATGGGAGACCAACGCCGCTTTCCCTGATGAAATCTGGCCTCGTCTTGGTGAATTAGGCCTCCTCAGCATGACCCTGCCCAAGGAGATGGGTGGTGGAGGCTGGAGTTGCCGAGTTTACGTTGAGGCCTGCCGCGAACTTGCCAAAGGCGATCCTGCGTTGAGCATGAACATTGCCGCGATTAATGCTCTTTGCGTGGGACACATTGCCACCTTTGGAACACAGGAGCAAAAGGACAAGTACCTACCGGGGATCGTCCGCGGGGAAATAAAGCTGGCGTGGGGCTTGACCGAGCCAGATGCAGGCTCCGATGCCCGACGAGTCAGGTCATCGGCAACCCCGATAGCGGGCCGCGATGGTTGGTTCCATTTGAACGGCGAGAAGATGTTCATCACAAATGGCGGCAAGGCTGATCTAATTATCATCGCTGCGAATTGCGACCCATCGGTCAGTGCGGATGGAAAGAGCGCATGGCTCCTTGAAACGAACCAGCCGGGCTGGGAACTACTGGAGAGGATTCACACGATCGGAGTTCGAGCCAGTAATACTGTGCGCTTCAAGATGGAGAATGCGGAGGCATGGCACACGCCGTGCACGTTCACTGAGGCGATTGGGCTTCTATATCGTGGGCGCTTGGGCATCGCAGGCATGGCCGTCGGTATCGCCGAGAAGGCCCATGAACTGTGCAGTGAGTACAGCACACAGCGCGAGCAGTTCAACCGCAAGCTTTGCGATATGCAGAGCGTGCAGAACATGTTGGCGGACAATGAGACCGAGATCGAAGCCGCCCGACTATTACTGCAGAAGGGGGCAACTCTCTTTGATCAGGGTAAGGATGTCATTAAGGCAAGCTCAATGGCGAAGCTCTACGCCAGTGAGACCGCGAATCGGGTGACCAATCGTGCCATTCAGATTCATGGGGGTCGCGGAATGACGTTCGAGTATCTTGTGGAGAAGCTCTGGCGGGATGCCAAACTAACTGAGATCGGCGAGGGGTGTAGCGAGATTCAGCGAATGGTTATCGCAAAGCAGGTTATCAAGGCCTTGCCCGCGAAATAGGCTGGTCACCGAGCCGTCCTAATTGAGAATAAACTGAGAAATAACGATGCTTGTAACTGCCGCACTATTGACCACCGCCTTGCTTGGGCAAACAACTCTTGCTCCCGGCAAGACTCCGGTCCTTCTGAACCGCAAGTTTGTCAAGGGGGAATACAACGCCTACAAGATGAACGCTCTCCTTACCGTGGAGATCAAAGAAAAGGGGCTGGATACATTCCTTCCGAGTGAGACGGGGTACGAATATGGCTTTAACACCACCGTGAACTCGTTGGATGGGGATGGGAATGCATCCATGAGGTATGACCGTGGGCCGACGTACCGCTTGGATAATGACGAAGAAACACTCGCGATCAAGAAGGTCAAGGAGTCCGATGCATTTAAGCTGGATCTTATCCTGACGCCGATCAATCAGTTCATCGAGGTGAAGGAAGTCAAGCCCCCGAAGGCCGCGAAGCTGAACGTGATGTTGGCTCAGCAGGCCTCACCGACAACGATCACGCAAATCCTTGCCGGGCAATACATCATGGATTTGTATAGGCTGTCGCTCTTTGTGGGTTCCCTGGATAGCGCCTTTGACTTTAGCCCGAAACTACCAGATGATCCGGTGAAGATCGGGGACACTTGGCTCACAACTGTCAGTTACCAACCACAGAAAACGAGCTCAAGCGGGCAGACAATGGTTCAGCGTCTGGACATGAAATATCGCTATGATGGACAGGTCTCGGTTAACGGCAAAAAGGTTGAACGGGTCAGCGCAAGCTTGAGCTTGGACAGTGAGTTAACTTCGTTTATCAATAGCCAATATGGGATGTCCGCCGGTGACAGCCCAATCAAGGGTTTGCGCATTACCTTCAAATCAGATATCACATTTGACTTAGAACCGAAGACTTTCAAGACCCTGCGCGGTCAGGCGTTGTCTAGCGGAACGGTGAAGCTGGATTGGAAGGGAGAAGAGGGGACCTTCGCGGAGCGCAAATGGACGGGCGAATCACATTTTGCCTTGTCCGGCACTAAGATCGTAAAGGTGGCCTCCCCAGGAGGCTCTGGTCACCCGAAGCCCTGATCGGCACTTGCGCGGCGCCTTGACTGTTGCCGCCCTTGGCGGCACTGCGATTTTGGCTTGGGCTTCCCCTGTCGGCGATGTCGCTTGGCTGGCGGCGGCCGTACTGCTTACATGTGCGCTTGTCTCAGAGTTGAGACCGGTACATTTTCTAAGGGAGGGAGTGTTCCTGTCACTATCCCTGCCGTTTCTTTCCGGGCTTCTCTTCACGGGTGGGCCCCTGGTAGCCCTCATCGGCGAAGTTATCGTTTTGTTTGCCGCGACCCTGCTTCGTCCAGGACAGCGCAAGGTCTACTGGCTGGGCCTCAACCTGCCAATCGTCATGTTGTCCTCAGCGGCCGGGGGAATCCTGTGGTGGGCCCTTGGGGGGCATTGGGCTCTTCGCATGGGCGCCTTCGTAGCGGCGTACTTGGTGTCCAACGTTTTTCTAGTGAGGTGGATGAATCATCTCTTGGGGGCTCAGCGCTTTGGGTCGCAGGCGTTAGACGGGGCTCGGTCAACGGCCCTCTGCTTTGGGGCATACCTCCTTGTTGCCCTTGGAGTGGGTGTCTCCCTTCGTGGTAATGCGCTGTGGATTGTTCCGCTACTGATCATCCCGCTTGAGCTCTTGCGCTGGATCATCAGTTCCCACAAGCGGATGGAGGACCATGCCTATGAGACTATGGTCGCGTTGACGATCATGCTTCAGCGGGCACATCCGTACACACATGGACATTTGGATCGTGTTGGGCGCCTCGCCGAGGAAGTTGGTAGGCGACTTGGCCTATCCCCGACACGAGCATTACTGTTGCGGAAGGCAGCAGTCTTGCACGATATCGGAAAGATCGCCATTGATGAGGAGATTCTGGACAAGCCGGCCAAACTCACCGAGGCCGAATACGAACACGTTAAGCAACATTCTGAGTTTGGGGCTCACATACTTAGTCAGAGTGAGCGGTTCCGCGAAATTGTGCCTTGGATTCGCCACCACCACGAGCGTCTTGATGGCAAGGGGTACCCGCTAAACTTGCATGATCAAGACATACCGCTGGAGAGCAAAGTAATCGCGGTGAGTGATGCTTTTGACGCGATGGCAGGGTCTGAGGTACGGAGCTATCGAGACCCAATGACGCCAGATCAGGCCATTAGCGAGTTAGAGCGATGTTCTGGTACCCAGTTTGATCGGCGTGTAGTGGATGCCTTTATTGCGGCGATACGAGGTGGATCGTGAGTCTTGGCGCGGTGGTCGTACTGGGGGCAGTGCTGGTGTGCTCAGGGCTGATGCTTTGGATCGCGCTACGAATCCTCCCTCGTCGGCAGGCTGATCAGCAACTCTCATTGCTAAAGGTTTTTGGCTCAGCCGTAGAATTACGCTGCCCCGGTCGGGAAGGGCTGACTGATCGGGTTGCCACCCTCTGCATTGCCATTGGCAAGGACATGGGCTTGCCGAAGCGGGACTTGCGTCAGTTGGAACATGCGGCCCGCCTCCGCGATATTGGCCTGTGCGCCATTCCATGGAAGTTGATCAATGAGCGAGATTCCAATGACTGGACGCCAGCTGAGCGAGCCACATTCGCAAAGCACACGGAAGTGAGTGCCGCGATGCTGGAGTTGGTTCCCACTCTACGAGGTCTAGCTCCGATCATTAGGCAGCACCACGGTGCCTTGAATCAGGAGATGCCGATTGCGTCCCGGATCATCGCGGTTGCCGAGGCATATGTCGAGCGGACGAGCCAGCAGGGACATCTCGTGGCTAGGACATACCTTGGGGAAGAGAAGGGGTGCACCTTTGATCCAAGCGTTGTCGAAGCGTGTCTAAGAGTGCTACCATCCGATCGTGGCCCAGTCCGCTAAGTTTGGCTTTCTCCTCTTTGTTGCGGCTCTGGCCATCCGCCTAGTCGGCATTTCTTGGGGTTTGCCGGGCCCCCTTCGCGTTACCAGCTTGCATCCGGATGAGCCCATTAATTGGATGGTCACTCGTCAGGCGACCGACCTTACCCCCAACTTCTACAATTACGGCACTCTCTACTTCACGATTCAGAATCTTGGTTTAGGGGTCCTCCATAGCCTTGGGCTTGGAGTGCCTCCGTCGGGTGCAGGGACGACCGCGGGCCTTGCGCAAGAGATTCTAACCGGGCGGTT
>JADZDX010000029.1 GCA_020850835.1 Fimbriimonadaceae bacterium | reverse complement strand
TAAACGAGCCGCTCTACCACTGAGCTAACCGCCCCTCTAAACTGATTGTACCGCCCAAGCGTGGGGTTGACTTTTCCACATGTCAGGGCTAGAATGAAAACTCCATGAGAAAATTGCTGGTCTGTCTAGTTCCATGGATGGCAGTGACAGCGGCGTGGGCACAGGGCCTGACTCCGGTCACCGTCGCCTACACGTTCTCAGAATCATCCGTATCTGGCGCGCTTCGTTTCAATGATGAGTGCTGGCTTCCCCTCTCATCTGCCTCGGCAATCGGTTGGAGGGTCCGCTCCACCAATGATCTCGCCGACTTGGATGCCGAGGGGCGAATGATCAAGGCACCCACCCGGGTCATTGAAAACAAGAAGTACTTCTCCCTGAGCGAGGCGGCGCGCCAAGTTGGGGCAATAACAGGTTGGCGAGAAGATGGGACCTACCAAGTCCTCGGGCAAATCCGCTCAATAGACTTCATCGGCAGTTCCGTACGCGTGGACAGCACGCTTTCCTTCCGAGCCAATTTCAGCCGGCTGGACTCTCCTAACCGGCTGGTGATTGACCTCGCCGGGGTAGCTACGCCAGCAACGAGCTCGTTTCGGTTTCCTACTGGCGTCCGCTTTGGTCAGTTTAAGCCGAACACGATGAGAATCGTGATTGACGACCCCGTCGTGGCTCTCCCTAAGACGACCCGCCCGGGTGCCCTTCGGCACATGGAAGTTAGCTTGGCTCCATTTAAGTTCTCCGAGAACGTCATAACCGAGCCCTCATTCAACACCGGGGGATCGCCACAATCGCATGGCCTCGACGAAGGGGACTTTCAAAGCAGTCCGACCAAGATTATCCCCCCAGCTTTGGAGATCGTCCCGGTTGATATCACCTCCGCGGCAGTGCGTGAAGTTAGCTCCAGGTCAGAGGCGCTTAATCTTGCGATCTCGGCACCCATTCGTCCTCAGCCAACCGTCTCTTACGAGAACGCGACAACAATTCTCTTGCGCCTTACTGCGAAGTTAGCGAACTCGGTAAACCTTGGGGGCCTAAAAGGCAAATTTGTCGAATCGGTGGATGCAAAAAAGCTCCCCAATGATGAACTCCAAATACGGATTGCTACCAAGCGACCGGTCACCTTTGAGCTCGGGGCCAGTGGGCGGGTCATCGCTCTGAAGCTTCAGCAACCCCGATTCAGTGGAACAGGTCTAAGTGGCAAGACAGTAGTGGTAGATGCCGGGCACGGCGGCCCTGATTCTGGCGCCACAAGCGGATCTACCAAGGAAAAGGACCTCACCCTTGCTGTTGCAAAACTCCTCTCTGCCGAACTCACCGAGCAAGGTGCCAGCGTGATAATGACGCGCAATACCGACGTGAGAATTCCGCTGAAGGATCGCTCGGAGATTGCCAACAAGAATGGGGCCGCGATGTTCGTGAGCGTGCACATCAACTCGAGCCCCGGCACCAATCGGTCGTCGGGAACCATGTCCTTTTATCACATGAAGAACCCGGACGGCATGTTGCTGGCCCGGTGTATCCAAGATGAGATGATCAAGGTAACCGGCCTACCAAACCTTGGACATGTAAGCGACTCTCGAATCTACTCGACTGGATTTGCAGTCCTTCGGTATTCCGAAGTTCCGGCGGTCCTTTTAGAGTTGGCTTTCATAAACCACTCGCGCGACCGCGCCGCAATGACCCAAGCCGCATGGCAACAGAAAGTTGCTGAAGCGGTAACCCGAGGCATCAAAGCCTATCTCGGAGATGACAAAGAAACGCAAAAACCATAAGCCCACGAACGGACTCTGGGCTGTCCTCCTCGCTGGCGCACTTGTCGCTGGGTCGGTGGCTGCTTGGGTTCAAATGACGGATAACAAGTCCATACCGATCTCCGAACGAAGGAGCCCGACGGAACGACCCGGCAAGCCAGCCAAAGTTCACGTACCTCAATCCGAAGGCGAGACTGTTGCCGTACTAAAGCCTCGCTACGACGGCGACGCCATCAAGTATGACCGGACCGAGGCCCAAGTACCAAAGGGCATTGACAAGATGGTATTTGCCGTGAACGAGTTCTTGCGCGAGTCGGATATCGCGCCGAAGGATGCGAGAGCAACTAAAGCAGTTCTTACTGAACGGGGAGAGTTGCGGCTCCAATTCAATAACGCCTTTGACCGTACCTACGGATCTGAGGAAGAAAGGGCCCTTGTGGATGGCATTTTGCATTCGCTTGGTCAGTTTAAGGAGATCGTCAACGTTCAGTTCTGCATTGGTGATCAACCGATGGAAACTCTAGGCCACATTGATCTCAGTACGCCTCAAGCCGTGCTTCGCGACGGCTCTTGAACCACTGACTTAGCCGGTCTCCCAGCTTTACCGTCAGAAGGGCAATGAGCGTTCCGCACACCCAGCCAAGCATAACTTGGCTCGGGTAGTGCACCCCGACATAGATGCGGCTCAGGCCCGTGAAAAGCGCAATTAGAATCCAACCCATACCCCACTTCCAACCAAGGCAATACGTCATGACAAAGGCCACGGCTGCCATGTTTGCCGAGTGGGCGCTAGCCGTACCGAAGCTAGTCAGCTTGTTCACCCTGAGAAGGACATCAGGTAGATCAACACATGGCCTAGTCATCCGAAAGCCTTCTTTGAGGACATCGCATAGTTCGTTTGCGAGCGGAAACGCGAAGAGTACATATACGGCAGGACGGCGTGTCTTGGTATGCGTGAGCATAGCTAAGAACGCGGCTACAAGGGCAATCCTTACGGGCTTCCACTTCGTGCATTCACTTAGAAATACGAAGAGCGGCGCAACGCTGTCCGACCAACGGTTGATGGCATAGAACAGGGCAATATCGAGAGATCGCATAGCCAGGTAAAAGCGTACCTAGTGGAATGGCTTGCGCGACGAGTCTGGTATGGGATGATGTGGTTGATGCGCCGACCGCGCTTGAAGTACTTGCGACTCAACTTTACGAAGGCCCTACCTCCGTCCATACGCGCTCGGGCTTGGCAGTCCTATCGCCGACAAGAGCGCTTTGGGCGTCGCTATGGCCTGGTGCTCAGCCGATTACTGACATGGCTAGTACTAGGAATTCTGACCTTCCAAGTGATTGGTGCGCTTATCCTCACCCTACAAGCACAAGGCGGGCTCTCTGTTCCCGAGTAAGCTTGACCTCCCTATTCGGGTAAGGCTTCTTCAATATCAACCGCTTCCGGCCCGGCTGCGGCCTCCGCAACGACGGCCGCGGCCTTTGGAGAGCGCGTCTTCTTCACCTTGCCGCCCACGCCGAGTTCGGTCCCTAGGGTGGAATCTTCAAATGCCGCCTTCAGCTTGACTCGTCGGGTGAGTTCCCCACCGGAGATCGTCGTCCAATTCGCTCGGTCAAGGGCCCACTGCCAAAGGATATCCGTCGAAGTGTATTGGTACTCGACGCCCTCCTTTACTGCTTCGCCCAGAAGAGCCTTGAGGTCCTTTCTGTCACCAAGCATGTGTTCGCCCTCTACAATATTGCAGGAAAGACCGACTTTTACTTCGACTGGTTCTTCTTCCGCTGCTGCGGCCTTCGCCTTTTTGGTCGGTTCAACGGTGGACTGGATCTGGTTTAGCGTCACGCTCAGCGCCTTTGTGAACTTTGTCACGTCTTCGGGGTAGCGATAGGTCTCCCCGTCGTAGTGAGCCAATGCGTACTTTCCGGCAAGGACAAGTGCAACTGAAAGCTGGGCAACATCGGTCTGGCCTAACTTGGGGTAGGTCTTTCGAACTTGCTCCTGGGTGGCTTCGGGCTTAGTGAGATTACAAACGATCATATCAGGGAGGGCGAGCCAACGGCTCAAGCCAAAATTGGAGTATACCAGCAGGGTAATGACGCACTTGTTGAAGATCGCCCTACCAATGACCTTCGCCGCAATCCTCGTCGGTTGCACGGGGACTGCCCCGCCTTCCGACACTGCCAAGAAAGCTGAAGCACCCACCACTGGGGGCGAAGGCCACGATCATTCTGAGCATCTACGGGTCGGCATTGTCTTTGACAGCGGCGGTCGAGGTGATAAGTCCTTTAACGACAGCGCGTGGGCCGGAATTGAACGAGCTAAGAAGGACTTTCACATTGAAGAAACCTCGATCCAAAGTCCATCTCCCGCTGTTTACGAGGGGAACCTAACTAAGCTAGCAGACCAGAATATGGATATAGTCTTCGCGGTTGGCCTCGGCCAAGGATCGGCCCTCGACAAGGTTGCCGCGAAATTTCCAAAGGCCATTTTTGCCATCGTGGATGGCGATGTTAAGGCGCCGAACGTCCGGATGCTTAAGTTTAAGGAAGAGCAAGGGAGTTTTCTCGCCGGCTACCTAGCAGGTTGCGTTACCAAGACGAATAAGATCGGCTTCGTCGGCGGGATGGAAATCCCTCTCATCAAGAAGTTCCAATACGGCTACGCAGCCGGGGCAAAGATGGCAAACCCGAAGGTTGAGCTCCTTCCGGTGAAATACACGAATGACTGGAATAATGCGGACGCAGGCAAAGCTTCAGCTTCGGTTCTCTATGCATCAGGAGCGGATATCGTTTATCACGCCGCGGGCCGTGCTGGCTTAGGTGTCTTCACCGCCGCTAAGGAGGCGAATAAATTTGCCATTGGCGTTGATAGCAATCAAGACGATATCCAGAAGGGCTTGATTCTAACGTCCATGGTGAAGCGAGTAGATGAAGCCGTCTACCAAACGATCAAAGATGTAGTGGAAGGCAAGTTCCAACCGGGGGAAAAAGTTTATGACGTCGCGTCGGGTGGAATCGGCCTGACCAACTTCGAGTACACGAAGGATAAAATCGGCGAGCAGAACCTGAAACTACTCAAGGAAGTAGAAGAGATGATCGCGAAGGGCGAACTTGTTGTTCCTTCTAATGAGAAGGAATACAATGAGTTCATTGAGAAGCTAAAGGTTGCTGGATAGCTTCTGATTGTCTGTTTGGGGCATTGCTCGTCGTGCAATGCCCCACTTTACTTAATGATGGCTCTCTTCTTCATGAGCCGCGCGTTGTTTCTCATACTCCGAGATGAGGCCTTTTGACTCGTGATCGGGCAGGGGATCATATCGGTTCAAGCTTGCCGCGAATCGTCCCCTTCCCTTTGTAATTGAACGCAGCTCTAACGCGTAGCGCATGGTCGTCGCCATAGGGACCGAAGCGCGTACGCGGGTCTTGCCGGGAGATATCGGGTCCATACCCTGCATATGGCCACGACGACCGTTCAAGTCACCGACCACGTCGCCAACGCATTCGTCGGGGATATCAATCTCGAACTCCATAATTGGCTCGAGAATAACTGGTTGGGCATTACTGGCGGCCGCCTTAAACCCAAGGGAACCCGCAATCTTGAAGGCTGCTTCACTGGAGTCCACATCATGATAGGAGCCATCATAGACAACCGCCTTCACATCTACGACCGGGTATCCGGCAAGAAAGCCTTTGTCGAGCGTTTCGCGAATGCCCTTTTCAATGGCCGGGATGAAGTTCTTCGGGATCGAGCCACCGACCACTTCCGATCCAAACTCGAAGCCAGTGCCACGCGCCGTCGGCTCTAAGCGAAGCCAGCAGTCGCCAAATTGCCCCTTGCCACCGGTCTGCCGTTTGTGTCGCCCTTGGGCCTTGGCCGTTCCGCGAATTGTCTCGCGGTAAGGCACCTTGGCATCTTCCGTTGTGACAGTGACACCAAAGCGAGCTTTCAGCTTTTCAATGGCAACTTCCAAGTGGATGTCGCCCAAACCCTCGAGAATCTCCTGATGCAAACTCGCTTCGCGGGTATAGCGCAAAGTTGGGTCTTCTTCCACCAATCGTTCGATAGAAGGGCCAAGCTTATCCTCGTCCACCTTAGTGACCGGTTTGATGGCCACTCGGTATACGGGATCTGGAAAATCAATCCTTGGCATCGCGCTGGCTCCCTTCTCATTTGAAAGGGTGTCCCCAGTTCCCGTGTGCTGGAGCTTTGCGACTGCACATATGTCTCCCGCTACTATCTCGGGTGCTACTTCCTGAGCCTTACCGTGTGGATAAAACAGGTTGTGCACCTTCTCATCGTGCTCCGAGTGGAGATTGCTCAAAATGGCATCCTGCTTTAGGGTTCCGCCAAAGACGCGCAAGTAATTGATTCGCCCAACGTAGGGATCTGCAGTTGTCTTGAAGCAGAACGCTGTCACTGGCCCATCGGCCTTTGGTTCCCAACTCTTGCCGTCAATGACCTTAGGCACTTCGACAGGCGAGGGCAATTCACCAACAATACGGTCGAGCAGAGTGGCGATACCGACCCCAGACAATGCCGAACCAACCATGACCGGTACGACACGACCAGATTCGGTGCCGACCAGAAGTCCATGCTCAATCTCTTCTGAGGACAGTTCCTGGCCATCCAAATACTTTTCGGCCAGAGCATCGTCTCCCTCGGCAGCAGCATCCATCATCTTCTCGCGCCTTTCTGCTGCTTCGGCACTATATCCAGAAGGAATTTCCTCCATCTCTTCTCCTCTATCCTTGCCCTTATAGACCTTCATGTTTAGGAGATCTAGGACACCGCTGAAAGCTGCTTGATGGCCGATGGGAATCTGGACACCAACTATCTTACGACCGTAGCGGGCATGGAGGGTCTCCATCAAACCCTCATAGTCAGCATTGTCCCGCTCAAGCTTATTAACGAAAATGCACTTGGCGAGACCATGCTGTTCAGCAATTTCCCAAGCCAGCTCGAATCCTACGTCAAGGTCTTTCTTGGCTTCGCAGACGAGGATGACCGCTTCGACAACGCGGGCGACGCCATGCAAATCGCCAATAAAGTCTGGATAACCAGGGCAATCAACGATGTTGATCTTGTGCCCATGCCATTCAAGGGGCAATACACTTGCGGCAATTGAAATGTGCCTTTTGACCTCAAGAGGGTCGAAGTCGGCTTGGCTACTTCCCGAATCGGTGGTTCCTACTCGCTCGGTCGCACCCGAGGTGTAGAGCATGTGCTCAACGAGCATTGTCTTGCCAGAACCACCGTGGCCCACAATGGCCACGTTACGAATCTTATCAGCGGTGTACTTCTGCATATCTGGTTACTCCGAGGGTTGAACGGCACAGAGACCGTACCTCCAGCATACGCTACTTTTGGCTCGGCCGTTTAGCAAAAGTGTGCTTATGGGAGCGACTCTTCAAATCCGCACATGATGTTCATGGCATGCACCATCTGAGCCGCACCTGCCTTGCCACTTTTATCGGCCATAACCTGGACGCGCAGAATGTCTTCCGAAACATTGAGGCGATATGCGGCAAATGGCTTCCCCGAGACAAGAGCGATGTCCCACTCCGACGTTTGGTCACATCTTACAAAAAATGAACGAGAGTAGCACTCCTCGTACAAGGCATCAAGGTCTGAAGTCGCCCTGACCTTGGCAAGAACGTTGAGAACTACCGCCTCTCCAAATGCTACATCTTCGGCGTTAACGCCGAATCCATTATCCCAGCCCAAGTCGTATAGGTAGGCTTCAAGTAGGTCGTCTCGTAACCTCACGTTCGATAAGACTATCGGGCTCTCGGTAATCAATTGGGCTTTGGCGATTGGCCCCAAGGCAATCAGGGCTAGGGTCTCGCCTGGCCCGGGGACGGAGACCGAGGCCGCGCAGACCATCGGATTGTTGTCCGCCAGTTCGATTAGGCCATGGCACTCAAGCCCAACGTCGTCAACTACCACCTGTCGCTTCTTGCCGTTATGAAGGAACTCCAAGCGGTCCAATACAGGCTCGCCCGACAATTCCACATAGGGGTGCCGGGCGAGTAGCTCATTCAAGCTCGCATCTCGGGATGGCGCGGCCAGAATCACAGCCGAGTAATCTTCGTGGTGAAGGTCATCGGCTTTGGTTTCTCCTTCGAATCAGGGCTTCCTTTCATCAGGAGGTTCATCAGGACATTGCCGCTCCGCATCGAACCATCGGCTGCGTAAAACTCCACCTTGCCCGTGCCGCTAATCGTTCCCATTTGGCCCATGCTACCATTGATCCTTTGCCCCACTTCGGCAATGAGCTTCCCATTAATACTCTTCACGCCGGTTAGCGTATAAACAGCATTAACTTTCATTCCCTGAGCCAAGGAGATTTCGCCATTCCACGACTGACCAACCTTCACCGGACCCTGAGGGAAAGTCGGCGTTACTGCTCCATTCAATTGGCCCGAAGATTCACCAATGATCTTGCCTCGAGTATCCAGTTTGATCGTGGTGACGGTCGGCTTCGTGTTTCGCGAGCTACCTGATTGCGGAAGAATGACTTTGGACTCGACCGTGGCGATGCCGTTCTTCACATCCTTGACCGTCATGGTGTTGACGAAGCTCTGTCCCTTTGGCATCATTGCGCCGGACATCACGAAGTTGTACTTGAGCACTTGTCCCTTGACCCATTTCACTCGGAACAAGTATCCCGGGCCAGATTTAGTGATTTGAGCATGAGCTCCAGTTGCTCCTATAAGAGCGGCGGCGAAAATAATGGCTTTGAATTGCATTGTTTGTCTCAGTGTTGATATTACGTTACTTAACTTTAAGAAGTTCGACCTCGAAGACAAGGACAGAGTTTGGTGGAATCTTGTCGCCCTGTGCTCGGTCACCATAGCCAAGGGCTGGCGGAATGACGAGCCTTCGTTTGCCACCTTCTCGCATTCCCTTAACCCCGGCGTCCCAACCCTTGATGACGGCACCGCTATCTAGAACAAACTCAAAGGGGGCCTTGCGATCAAGCGAAGAATCAAACTTTAGACCGTTAAGAAGGGTGCCGGTGTAATGCACACTTACCGTGCTGCCAGCCTTCGCTTCCTTGCCCGTTCCCACCTTGATGTCTGTCGAGTCATAGACATCCTCTTGGCCCTTTTTCACCACGTACAGGAGCTTCACGTCGAAAATCAGATCCGAATTGGGAGGGATCGAGCCGCTGCCGCTCTCTCCGTATCCCAGGACAGCCGGAATCTCGAGCTTTCGCTCACCCCCGACTCTCATTCCAGGAATCCCACGATCCCAGCCGGCAATAACCTGACCACTGCCAAGAATAAAAGAAAATGGGGGCTTTACTGCGTCAGCGTTTGAATCAAAGACCTTGCCATCCGTAAGCGTGCCCGTGTACGTCACGACGCACATGTCCCCAGGATCGGCAGACGCGCCCTTCCCAAGCTTGATATCCCTGATCTTTGGCTTTAGATCAGCGGGCACCTTTTCTGTCTCGGTCTCTTGCCCTGCAGGAGCTTGCTTCGCTGGCTCTTCTGCGGCAGGGCAGCCCCCCAAAAACAGAGGCACAAAAACGAGGGCTATTTGGGCCTTTCGCATGGCCCATACTTTACCAGCTAGGTACACTCGCGTCCCCCCATGGCGAAGAAAGGCTCAAAGCATGATGAGCCGAAGGGCCCAGCAACGATTCAGAATCGTCGCGCGGCTTTCGACTACAAAATCCTCGATACAATTGAGGCAGGCATCGTGCTGGCAGGAAGTGAAGTCAAGTCCATTTTTCTAGGCCTTGCAAATCTCACCGACAGCTACGTCCGAATTGAGAAGGAAGAAGCCTGGCTATACAATGCCGACATTGAGCCGTACAAGCACACATCACACTTTGCGCCGGGGCGGCGGCGCGATCGAAAACTCCTGTTGAAGCGCCGTGAAATTAACCAATTGGAGATGAAGGTCCAAGGGAAGGGTCTCACCCTTGTGCCGCTGAAGATCTATTTCAACGAACGAGGCAGGGCCAAGGTGCTCATTGGGTTTGGTGAAGGCAAGAAAGCTCATGACAAGCGAGACACCATCGCTGAACGAGAGACCAAACGGCAACAGCAGCGAATTCAACGTGGGCATCGCGACGACTAAATCGCTCGCTTCATCACCGCCCAGGGGCGAGGAACATCGGGCGGCGGTGCTGTCACCTTCTTATACACCGGTAGGATTCGCTCAACCCCATCACTAAGGTGGGACCGCTTTACCGTTGTCAGTTCCAACCCCAGAGACTCCAATTCCTTTGGGTCTAGGTCGTCCTTTGCGCTTCGAAACGGCACAATTAGCCCACCTGTTCGACATGGACGAACACTGCACTCCAATTGGATAAGCAGCGGAGCGAAGGCTCGACCCGTGACAAGGCCAAACTTCTCTTCCCATTTCTGCTCTTCAATCCTTCCTTGAACTACTTGCAAGTTGGGTAACGGCATACTTCTAAGAAAATCCAGCATCTTGCCATTGCTGTCGATTGCAACTACCTCCACTTTCGGTAAGGCACAGGCTAGCGGCCACGCTGGAAACCCTGGCCCCGTTCCCAAATCTAGCACTGATCCGGAAGCGAACTCGGCCACTAAAAGACTTTCCGCAAAGTGGCGGATATCGCATTGCTCAATCGGCACTCGCGTGAGATTCTTTCGCTGGTTCCAAGAATAGAGCGCATCTCGAAAAGTCTTATACAACTCCAACTGATGACCGTCCAAGGACGGACACACACGTAGGGATTCTGAAAACTCATGCGCCATTAGCGATATGATGGAAGATGATGAAGCGCACGAGCAAGACAGTCGGGCTCATGGGAACGATCATGGTCCTAACGGGGCTCTGTATGGCTTGGGTCGGCGCCCTTCTTAGCCGTGACCAATCATCCTTTGCGATGGCCATCTTGTTCGGTTCTTCCCTGATCTATATCATGGGTGGGATGTTGGCAGTCAGCCACTACAACTATCAGCGCGGAAGTTCGATCTACCTGCTGATCATGCTCGGGCGATTAGCGTTTGCCGCAGCCGCCGTCATCACCCTTGTGCGAGCGGCAGGCGGCTAATTGAACTCATCGGTAGCTACCGATTTACGGTCACTCGGGGCTTCCCCGCCGTAGCTGATTCCGGAAATGACGTTGGCGAGTTCTCGGCTCTTCTTCTGTTCCGCGCTTACTGCTATGAGCAGAATCTCGTCCTTTCCGCCGATCAGGGCAAACTCAGTAATGCAACCGTCAGACTCCATGGCAAAGATGTGCCCTGTACGCGAGCCGAACTTAACCGTCTCGCGCTTGGTCAACTTCCCCTCCGACTTCACGGCATCTACTAATCCACCCGCCATGGCGTCGCACCAATCCGCGATTACGTCGGCAAACTCATCTTTGGGCCGGTAGGCCATCACAGAGCCGTAGATTCCGTCGTCCGTCTTGAAACTGAACTCATCCGCCCCTTTGAGAAGGGTGCGACTATCTTCGTCCAGTTCTTTGAGAGTATCGCCCTTACTCTCAATCGTTACCTTAAGGCCTAGCGAGAGCAGTGTGCCCGGAACCGCCGTTTTTTCTCCGGCGGCCGCGGCAAGCACTGCCAAGCCAATACAGAAAGACATCCCCAAAACCCGCGCCCTCATGGGGGGCTTATGCCGTTAGATATGGGGAGCTTGGGCTAGCGGTAATGCGAGGTTTAGCCGGAACGATCTACCTTCTTTTCCTTAGGAACGCCCAAGTTCTTCACCTTGACCGGTACGGTGCCGGTGTAAGGAATCGTATTTGGAGCAAGGACGCGAACCTTGACCGGAATGGTAACGGTACTGCCAGCCGGGATTCTACGACCTAAGGCTGATATGATCTCGATCCTTGCATCCTTGGCCGTCTTCAAGCCCGACATAATTGCATCGGCGACAACCGCTTGTACCTCGGCTGCCTTCGCTGGGTCACCGTGGACTTCGACCATCAGATCAGGGACTTTTTCTACGGCTGAAGGAAGAACCTTTACCAACAGCTGAATATGAGAACTAGGCGTGTGGATCACAACAGTAGTCTCGCCGACTGCCTTCCCTACCACTCGCAAGCCCCCCATTACTCGTTCAATCTGAGCGATTTCTGTGTTTCCGACGTTCTGCGTAACTTCCTGCGCTTCGGTTCCAACCAACGAAACCATCGTCGTCGCACCAACACCGAGAGAGGTCGTGGTCTCGCTGGCTTTGATCGGCGGCAAAGCGTAAGCAGCCTCGATACTTTGCTTCCACTTCCTAAGCAGCTCCGTTGTAGCCGCACCTTGCGCCTTGGCCTCAGCAGGAGTGATACGCACTACTCGCGTGGAACCCGCATAAAGCCATGTCCCGGTACGGGCGGCGCGTATCGTCAGCGGCAGCTTGATCGCTCCGTCGGTGAGCGTATTAACGATCATGAATGCCCTTTCGCTTGGGGTGTAGCCGTCCAAGCTTGACTTAAGAGTGAAGACCGGTTGCTCATTGATGAGAACCGTGCCCCCATCTGACCGATAAGTATGCCCGAAGCTGATTGCTATCAGCAAGAGAAAGAGGCTAACGAAAAGACTTCGGATACGCATCGCCCACTCAGGATACCGCCAACATCGAGCCAAAATTACGGGGCCACCTTTCATAAACATTCAGACGACCCCGAAGCGGCGTGAGATGCCGTTACTTCTTTTGCTTTCGTCGTAGCGAAGTAACAAGACCAAGGCCAAGCACGATCATTGAAGCAGGCTCGGGAACCAATTCGTCACCTTCAATGGTCACGTTGTCCAGCCTCATATTTCCACTTGCATTTGTTGCGCCGTTGAAGGTCCAACGAACACGAACGTCGCTCTGATTCGTAGCTCCTGCGCCGAGCCCAGTATTGATGTTCAGTGCGTAGCTGGTGCCAAGCGGGGCCACATTGTTGATCACAGAACTCCAGGAGCTACCGCCGTCGGTGCTAAGGTCTATGTCAATGTCGTTGAATCCAGTCCCGGTGTTTCGCATGGCGCCCATAAGGACGAGATTCTGCCAACCCGTGGAATTAAACTGGAGTGTAAGCGTTGCCCCATTGGCAGAACTGCCCACAACGACAAAGGACCCTCCTGCAACGGCACCGCCTCGGGCGTTGAGTGTCGTTCCGGCAAACGATCCGTAGGTTCCATCGGTTGGCGAGGTCAACGTTCCTGCAGGTGTCGCACCAGCTACCGTATACACCCCGCTGACAAGATTGGTACTTGCCGTTAAGTGCGCCGCCGCGCTGGAAGTGTCGTTAAAGTTCGAGTAAAAAAGCAGGGTCTGAGCGTTTGCAAACCCGCCAAGAGTGGCAATAACTGCCAAAGATGCCAACTTATTCATAAATTCAATCCTCATCTGCGCTGCAATCAACCCAGACGCTATGAGTTTAGAGCAACGGGAGGAATGAAAGTACTACCAAGAGGGGTCTTTCCAATCTACAAACTCAACGAATTGATTTAAACCAGTAAATCTAGCAGTGCTTATGCCGGCGTAAACGTTGGATTTTGAGATTCTGTCTGCTGTCGCGCCATGGCGAGAATGCTGCCCTGAGCGGCGAGTTCCTTACTAATCTGCAAGAAGGCCCGAGATTGGGCTGTATCAGGATGCGCCAAAACGCTTGGTTCACCAGTTTCGCCCACTATGGGGTCGAGCGGAATACTCCCAAGGAAGGGCACCTTAAGCTGGCTTGCTAGTTCTTCACCCGACATGCCACTAAAGAGCCGGTACTCCTTTCCAGAATCAGGCGAGACGAAGACCGCCATGTTCTCGATCACGCCGATCAGCGGCGAGTTCATTCTAATAAACAACTGTGCCGCCTTGCCCGCAATATGCGCCGCGACCGTTTGGGGTGTTGAAACAATAACGACTCCCGTAAGCGGCACCAATTGAGCCAGGCTCATAGGAGCATCCCCTGTTCCTGGGGGAAGGTCCACAAGGAGGTAATCCAGTTCGCCCCAGTCCACATCTTGAAGCAATTGCTTGACTGTGCCTGCCACCATCGGACCGCGCCACAGAACAGCTTGCCCCTCTTCAAGGAGAAATCCGATGGACATGAGCTGGATGCCATGCCGCTCAATGGGGACGATCTTCTTGCCTCGGGTGAAAGGCTGCTCATCTTGACAACCCAAAATAAGAGGAATAGATGGCCCATAAACGTCAGCATCAAGCAGTCCTACCCTCGCTCCCGCTTGCGCAAGGGCAACCGCCAAGTTAGCCGCAACGGTGCTCTTTCCGACCCCCCCCTTACCACTGGCTATAGCAATGATCTGCTTGACGCCCGGTACAAGATCTTCCTGATCAGCCGCTCTCTGTCGAACTTTCGCCGTCATTTCGACCTCAACGGATTCAACCCCAGGTAGAGCGAGCACGACCTCCTCGCATTGTTCTTTTAGAAGGTCCTTTACAGGACATGCAGGCGTGGTGAGTTCAACCTTAAACTTGACCGATCCACCCTCAATGTGGATGTCCTTTATGAAGCCCAGCTTGACAATGTCTTGGTGTAAATCTGGGTCTTGCACCGCGCGTAGAGCATCGAGTACTTGGGATTCGGTAGCCACGTAACTCAAGGTACCCGACTTCTCAGCAGTTGGCGAACCTCATCCGCCTGCTCTGGGGTGTCCACAGCCAAGGCAGTGCCTTCGGCTTCCGTCATGAATATTCGGACGCCGTTCTCCATGAATCGCAGTTGCTCAAGGCTTTCCGCACTTTCAGTGATGCCCATTGACCACTGGGCGAACTGCTGCAGAGCCTCTCGTCGGTAGGCATACAACCCTACGTGCTTCTTCACCGGCGCAACCCTCGAATTTCGCTCAAATGGTATCGGACAGCGACTAAAGTACAAGGCAAACCCATTCATGTCCGTCACGACCTTGACCACGGCAGGGTTTTCATACTCATTTTCGGGACAATGAGAGTACACGCTACCCATCTCAATGCTTGAGTCCTTTAACAGGGGGCCAGCACAAGCGGCAATGCTACTAGCGAGAATCAGCGGCTCATCGCCTTGAACATTAACATAGACTTCTGACTCAATCAGTTCAGCGACCTCTGCGATCCGATCCGTGCCAGTTTGATGAGCGTGGCTTGTCAAAACGCCTTCCCCGCCAAAGGCAGTCACGCAATCAATAATCTCCTGATCGGGTGTTGCGACGATGACTCGTTCCGCCACTTCGCTGGCGCGGGCGGCTTCCACAACCCATTGCACCATTGGCTTACCAAGCAAGTCCACAAGTGGCTTACCCGGAAACCTAGTCGCGCCCATGCGGGCCGGAATTACAATTACGCAACGTGTCATGTTCCTAGGGGCTGAATCAAGGGCTCAATCTGCAAAAAGGCACTGACCACATCAGGATCAAATTGTTTGCCCGCCTCATCTACGAGCACTTGAATGGCAAGATCGCTCCCGATTGGCTCCTTGTAACTGGAGCCGAAAGCTAAGTGGTCATAAGTCTCAGCAACGCCAATGATCCTCGCCCCTAGGGGTATGGCTTCCCCACTAAGGCCATCGGGGTAGCCCGCACCATCCCATCGTTCGTGGTGGTGTCGAATCATCGGCACGACGTCGTCCAACCATGGCAGATCTCCCAACACCGTTTCGCACATTGCGGCATGCATTTTGAGCGCTGCGAAGTCTTCATCGGTCAATTCGCCAAGTTTACTGAGCAAGTGCGAATCAATGGCGATCTTTCCAACATCATGAAGGACAGCCCCCCGGCGAAGTTTGAGAAGCTGGTCATCAGACAAGCCCATTCTTTCACCTGTAGCTACCGCATAGGTAGCAACGCGATCCGCATGGTCAGCCTCTCCCGGTCCATGCATATCCAAGGCACGCACCAATGCTCGGATTGCATCATTTTGCGAGGCAAGCAATAGGGGCTCGACTTCCATCGCACCTATTGTACTACCGGCTACCCAGCCGGTAGCGGACTCCCCATTGCCTGAATGGCGATGCTACTCGCCGAGAGAGTGCGTGAGATCGGTTCTGGAGTAGACATCACCGCCCAATTCGCCGATGAGCGATTTCACCACATGGTCGACCGCCGCGTCGCGAGTAGCAATATCCGGATGCTCGCCCATCACACGAAGGATCGGCTGCGTACCACTTGCACGAACATTCAGCCTGCCGCCGACCAACTGCGACTCAGACGCTAAGATAGCTGACTGAATCGCCGCATTCTCCTGCCAGCCGTCTTTGGTGGCTACTTTGACATTCACCAAGAGCTGTGGATAGTTCTCGAATTCGTCATAGAACGAGGCAAGGTCGCGTCCCTCGCGCTTGAGAACTCGCACTAATTCAAGCGCAGTAACCAAGCCATCGCCGGTTGGCCCACGTTCACTAAAGATAATGTGGCCGGATTGTTCCCCACCAATCTTCGCTCCGACTTCTTCCATGCGGCGCGAGACATACTTATCACCAACATCAGTGCGCTCTAGCTGGATGCCCTGCCCCTTAGCATAGGTCTCGAATCCGCCATTGCTCATGACCGTGCCAACGATTGTGGCGGGAGTGAACCCACCGTGCTTTCGCCAATGAGCGGCCCAAATGGCCATAGTACGATCACCATTGACAAGACGACCTTGGGCGTCACTAAAGACAGCGCGGTCTGCATCGCCATCATAGGAGATGCCAATGTCAGCTCCGCCCGATTTCGTCAGCTCCTGGATGGCTGTGGGGTGGGTGGCGCCACACTCAAGATTTATATTCAACCCATTGGGCGAAGCACCGCAAACATGCACCTCAGCGCCCAATCGCCGGAAGACTTCAATACCAAGTTCAAACCCGGCCCCATGAGCGGCGTCAATCGCAACTTTGATCCCGGCCAGATGTTCAGGCACAAGCGATATCAGCCATTCCAAATACCGGTCAACTTCAGTGCGCTCCTGTGTGATCGTGCCCACTTGATCACCGGTTCCACGCTCACTGGTAACGCCCAGTAACTCAATGATTCTCGTCTCCTCCACGTCAGAGACTTTCTTCCCAGAGTGGCCAAACAACTTGATCCCATTGTCTTCCGCCGGGTTATGGCTCGCCGAAATCACGGCGCCTAATCCAAAGTCAGACGTTCGGGTGATGAAGCTAACCGCCCCAGTTGGAACGACACCTAGGTCCACTACGTCAACGCCGGCGCTCGTGAAACCAGCCGCCAGTGCTCCCGCAAGCATCGGGCCGCTACGGCGGGTGTCCATTCCCATCGCGACCCGGGGCATTTGCCCATTCTCATGCGCCAATCGCCCAGCAGCATAACCAATGGCCAAGGCATCTTCGGGCCGGAGCACCGTGTTGGCCACTCCTCGCACCCCGTCGGTACCGAACTTGATCACTTGGATTGCGTGACCTTGACGCGAGCGGGGCGAATCACCCGTTCGTGAATGCGATAGCCGGGCGACAGCTCTTCAACGATGGTTCCTGGTTCCATTTCTGAGGAGGGCACCAGCTCAACAGCTTCATGGAGACTGGGGTCAAAGGGTTGACCAACGGCAATAATGCGCTGGACTGATGATCCTTCTAGTACGGCCCGCAGCTGCTTCTCAATCATGCCCACTCCTTGCATAACCGACTCGCTATCGGCTCCCGCCTCTAGGGACCGCACCGTGCGCTCAAAATTATCCAGCACAGGAAGGAGCATTTCCACGAGGTCTTGCATCCCATACTTACGGACCTCATCTTTCTCGGCCAATGCCCGGCGGCGGAAGGTCTGCAAATCTGCTACCGATCGCAAAAGCTGGTCGCGCAGTTGATCACGCTCATCAGTCAAGGTGCGAATCAACTGGTCGCGGTCATCAATGGGCAGTTCGTCTTCTTCTTCGAGTTCAGCGAGCGTTTCAAACTCTTCTTCCTCGTGATTCAATTGGGGCTCTTCTGAGTTCAACATGGGTTTGGAATAGTGGTCTTAGTGTACCTTTCCAGTTCAAGCACCCCCAGGGACCAGAGCAATCTCGAGGAGCAACGTCAAGAGAAGCGGTGCTCCAAACTAATCGTCTTCTTGATCCTTGTGGCTACTACGAACAAAGATGCGAATTGGCGTTCCCGGCAATGGGTAAGCCCTACGAATTTGGTTTTCCAGGTACCGCTTGTAGCTAAAGTGCATCAACTCGGGATCGTTGCAGAAGAGCAAGAATGTCGGGGGGCGAGCGCTGACCTGCGTTGCGTAGTAGATTTTCAAAGTTCGCCCCTTGCTCGTGTAGGGGCGAGAGAAGGCCGCTTCTTGGATCAGCTTGTTGAGGGCCCCTGTACCAATTCGAAAGCTCCACTGCTCAACCGCATTCCTCGCCGCATCCAGAATGGGCTCTAGTCCCGCGCCTTCTTGAGCTGACGTAAAGGCAATCTGTGCGTACTTGATCTCTGGCTGCTCGTCCCGAATCACCTTCTCAAGCGCCTTCTTCTCGTCGCTCTTCTGTCGGGGCTTGCCGTTTGGCGGCTCGACCAAATCCCATTTGTTGACCGCAATCACCATCGCGCGACCCATGTCGTGGCTGATCTTACTCACACGCTTATCTTGATCGGTCAGGCCCTCGTTTCCGGCAATCACCAAGAGTGAACAGTCCGCCCGCTCAACCGCCCGAGTGCTACGCAATGCCATGTAGTACTCGACCGTGCCCTGAATCTTTCCACGGCGACGGATACCCGCCGTGTCGATGAGCCGGAACGTCTCGCCTTTGTACTCAAGTACCGTGTCAATCGCATCGCGCGTCGTACCCGGCATATTGCTCACGATTGAGCGAACCTCGCCCATGAACGCATTGACCATGCTGCTCTTACCCACATTTGGCCGACCGATAATCGCCAGCTTAATCTCCTCTGGTGCTTCCTCAAGGTCTTCCACTTTGGGTAAGTGCGAGGCCATTTCGTCCATCAGGTCGGCAACGCCAGCCCCATTCAGGCCACTTACGGCATAAACTTCGCCGAGTCCAAGTTCATAGAACTCATTAGCTTGCACGGCGCGATCCTTGTTGTCAGCCTTGTTCGCCACGATCAGCACCGGCACCTTGATGCCGCGCAAGCGGTCCGCAAGGTCGTGGTCCCCCATGCTCACGCCCTGCACACAGTCCACCAAAAAGATAACGACGGTCGCTTCTTGCAATGCAATCTCCGCCTGCAGGCGAATCTGCTCAACTAGCGGATCATCATCACCAAACAAGATTCCGCCGGTATCCACCAAGAGAAACTTCTTGCCGCGCCATGAACAGTCCGCATACAAACGGTCGCGCGTGATGCCCGGCGAGTCCTCAACCACGGCCACCCGCTTCCCAATCATGCGGTTAAAAAGGGTACTTTTGCCGACATTCGGCCTTCCCACGACGACAACGGTTGGCAATTTCAGTCCCATGGGCAAAGTTAAGGATACCGCCATGCGCTTCGAACTCCTCGCCACATGCCCTATCACCGGCGCGCGAAGGGGCCGCCTTCACACGGCAAACGGCGTGGTAGAAACTCCGGCATTCATGCCTGTCGGCACACAGGGCACGGTCAAAACCGTTTCTAGCGAAGACCTCGAAGCCATGGGCTATCAGCAGGTCCTCGCGAACACCTATCACCTAGCCCTTAGGCCTGGTTCAGAGCTCATCGAGCGAATGGGCGGCCTTCACAAGTTTATGGGTTGGCGCGGCAGCATCCTCACCGACTCAGGCGGGTATCAGGTCATGTCGCTCAGCATGACACGCAAGATCTGCGACGAGGGCGTCATCTTCAAGAGCCACCTCGACGGACGCGAACTCTTCCTGTCACCAGAGAAGTCCATCGAGATTCAAGGCGAGCTTGGCGTGGACATCAGCATGTGCCTCGACGAATGCCCGCCCTATCCATGCACTCGAGAAGAGGCCGCCCGGGCCATGAAGCGCACCCACCTTTGGGCGCCGCGCAATCTATCGGCGGCCAGAGAGGGCCAGAACCTTTTCGGCATCGTCCAAGGCGGCGTTCACGAAGACCTCCGCAAGGAAAGCGCCGAGTTCATGTCCACCTTGCCCTTCGCCGGCATGGCCATTGGAGGAGTGAGTGTAGGCGAGCCCACCGAGATGCAGTATCCGGTCGTCAAGTACACCGCGCCGCTCTTGCCAAAGGACAAGGCCCGCTACCTCATGGGTGTTGGGCACCCGGCGGATATTCTGCACGCCGTCTCGTGCGGCGTCGACCTCTTCGATTGCGTCCTGCCCACGCGCATGGCCCGCCACAACACTCTCTATACGCTCAAAGGCCGCGCCAATATAACGAACAAGAAATGGGAGGAGCACAACGGCCCCGTAGACGAGAACTCCCTCTTCCCTCCCTTAGAGCGCTACTCCGCCGCCTACCTGCGCCACCTAATGCGCGCCAAAGAGCCCCTCGGCGCCAGACTCATGAGCCTTCATAACCTTTGGTTCTATGCCCGGCTAATGCAAGAAATCCGTGCTGCAATAGAGCACGGATCTTGGAACGACCTCAAAGATCGCTATCGAAATGCCTAGGCCTTCTTTGCGGCAGGCTTCTTGGCAGGGGCCTTACTTGCTGCGGCAGGCTTCTTCTCAGCCGCTGGCTTCGCCGCTTTCTTTGCCGTTGCTTCGACTGGGCCGACGGCCTTGACCAAGCGAGACTTGCGTCGGGCCGCTTGGTTCTTGTGGATTACCCCATTCTGCACGGCCTTATCCAAGGCTTTGATCGCCGAAACAACAGCCGCACCAGCGGATTCGCCTTCGGCAGTCTTCGCCTTCTTAATATAGGTCTTGATCGCACTCTTCGTTGCGCGATTCCTCTCCGTCTTCTTAGCGATGCGACGGATGTCTTTCTTGCTTGATCTCAGATTAGCCATGGTTTCGGGGCGTTCTAATGTACCTCAAACTAGCGCTTCAGCACAAACTTGCGCTTTGTTTTGTCAAATCCTTGCTCGACCTTCTTCGCGTCGTAGTGCCATACCGGCGAACCCGAGCGTTGATAGAAGCAAGCATAGCTGCTAAGGAGCGAGGCCACCAATCGGCGGCTAACTCGCCGAACGACATTGACTTCCCAAAGGAGCGTCAAGAAGTCGGCACCCTTCGGCCAGTGGCTCATCACTTCGCGAACGACATCGAACGTAGAAAGTCCTTCACTTCGACCTTGGAGCTCACGGAGTTCTTCCATCCGCTGGCTGGTGATGAACACGACGGGGTCGGTTTGGTCGAGCCAGGCAAAGTCAAAGACATTGGGCTTCGGCGTACTCGTGAGGCTAAATACCGCGCCCGATTCCACCTGCTGCTCAAAGAACCAGTCAATAAAGCCAAACAGAAGGCGATCCTCAATGTTCGCCCACACCTGCAGTTCTCGACCATCTCGGTCACGCAAGATAATCTCTTGGTGCTTGGGTTCTTCTGGTATCCACCCGATGGGTATCTGACAAAGGGGGAATGTGCCCAACTCACGGTGGGCAGACTTGAGAACACAGCGAATAGTCTCGGGCACCTGCTTAGGAACGGCGTTAATATCTTCGTCGTTAACATCCATCGCCAACGGGTGGTTCAGCAACTTGCGCAACGTAGAGCTGAGGCCGTCGTCGTTGAGTTCACAATCCACAAACTCACCTTCTGCATCCACGACATCCGTCTGAACGAAGGTGAAGAAGTCCTTGATCGTATCAACAATCTCTGGTACGACGCCCGGATTGTTAAACCGATCGCCACCGACCCAAAGAACCTCCTTCTTGGCCTTGAGGGCATCCATTAGGTTTGCCAGGTCGTCGGGGAATGTCTTAATCGTCGGTGTAATCTCGTAGAACTCTTCGAGCAACTTCGTAGCGGTGATGCTTGGTTCAGAGGCCAATATCTTCTTAACCATCTTGTCAACGTCACCGGCCTTCACTTCAATCGGGGCCGCATCTTCAATTTCGACGCTCGGCGCCAGCTTATCGGCCACCTTGATGGCGGTACTGAGCCATTTCTTGGCCTGCTCTGCGGGATAAAGGATGCCGTCCGGTGAGTATACGAATCCATCGGTCGAGAACAGGTGTTGGTTGAACTCCTTCCAGTCGTATTCTAGAAAGCTATGGGCATCTTGCGGGTTAAGGCTGCGGAATGCTACTGCACCAAAGAGTTTTGCGCTAACCGGGGCCGCTTTCGCCAATGCCGCCCGAATCTGCTTCGCGTCCCTGAAGTCGGTGCCGTCCAATTTGGAGGCCAAGGCAATAACATCCTCACCCTGGAGGCCATGAAGCTCATAGGCCACGGCTTCCGGTTCATCGCTGGCGGCAAACACCCAAGACTTCAGGAACAAGTTCTTGCCCTCGCTGAGGCCAATACTGGAGCTATTCTTGATCACCCGAAGAGTCTTTTCTTCGTCGGCATCCGGCTGAGTGATGTTTAGCTCACTAAGGACGAGATTAAGGGGCATCGGGCCTCCGAACCGATCAACGATGAGGCGGATTTGCTCAGCAAACGGCTTATCAGCACCCTCAAGTCGAGAAGCGGGCATCCATCGGCGCTCATTGTAAGCAAACTTGTGTGGATTCGAAGCAAGAAGGGATCGCACTTCAGCGAGGCCGAGCCCCTCTTTGCTCAGGCGGTCAGCAATCTCACTAAGCTTGACGACATTTTGCAGTTCGGTTAGCTCGGCGAGAATCAAGCGATCGGCATACTCGCGGGCGATCTGCTCATCAGGATTGATCTGGGTGGTTTTGGCCAAGTGTGTGAAGTCCTCGGCGCCTTGGTCGGGCGCGAACCCAGATTATAGCACTTTTCCATGCTTATTCTCCCAAAAAGTTCTGGGCGATTCGGCGATGGGCCGATCCCATGGGTAGGTGCGGGATATCCATAGTTGACTGCCAAACTCGTGTGTCTACGTCAGCCATTTGCACCTTCAGGGTGATCCGATGATGGGTAATCGTATGCCGGACAACGCCAACGACTTCTCCATCCCACGGGCTCTCTTTGCTCGGGAACTCCCAAAGACCCTCCCCCCACTCGCCCGGTTGGGCTTGGCGCATGGCCCACGCCCCTTCACGCCGGCAAAGGGCAACGTAACGTTCAACCAGAATGGAGGCCCGTTTGGGAGTGGGCGCCGGATATTTTTCCGGGCTCGACTTCCCAGAGCAATACTTCTCGACCGGGCAATTCGCGCAGTCCGGATTGCGCGGCTTGCAAACCCGCGCGCCCAGTTCCATAAGGGCCTGATTCCAAGTTCCTGGGCACAGAACATCCATGACCCCAGCGGCCCATAGGCGCACTCCACTTGCCCTCGATTGAGCGTTTAGCCGAGCGTACACCCTTCGCACATTGCCGTCCACTGCCGGGGTCGGTTGATTCAAGCATATGGAAGCGATGGCCCCAGCTGTATAGTCTCCAACCCCGGGCACTTGGAGCCACTCTGCGTAGCTTGTCGGGAATCCAACCTCGGCAATCCGTATGGCCGCCGCGTGCAGGCTGCGGGCGCGCTGATAATAGCCCAACCCTGCCCAATATTGAAGGACTTCTTGCTCAGGGGCTTGGGCAAGACTCGATACCATGGGAAATCGCTTCATCCATCGTTCCCAGTACGGAATCACGGTCGCAACTTGAGTTTGCTGGCACATGACCTCGCTCAGCCAAATCGCATAAGGATCAGTAGTTCGCCTCCACGGGAGATCACGCCCATGAACGCGGTACCAATCCAGCAAGTCGGATTGGAAGCTCAGTGGCTTCCCGCCGCATCGAACAGATAGTAATCCGTCAGCGTTTTTTCGGGATCAGGACTCTCCATCAGACCTCGACCGATAACCAGATAGTCCGCACCGTCGGCAAGAGCCTGGGGCCCCGTCCCGGTTCGGCTATGGTCGTTCAAACTTTGATCAGGCCGACGAATTCCTGGCGAGACAATGACCGCGTGCCCAATTGCTCGGCGTATATCCTTAATTTCTTCCGGGCTGGAGACCACACCGTCCATTCCGCAATCCACGGCCAGTTTGCTCAAGTAGGCCATATGTTCAACAATGGTCCGATTTGTCCCCATGTGATCGGTAAGAATGTGCTGATTGAGGGACGTCAGGACGCTGACGGCAAGCAGGATCGGTTGGCACTCTTCGCTATGACTTCGGGCCTCTTCCACTGCGGCGGTCATCATGGCTGGCCCACCGCTTGCGTGCAGGGTCATCATCCATACTCCATGTCGCGTGGCTTCTCTCACAGCGAGAGCAACCGAGTTCGGGATGTCATGGAACTTGAGGTCAAGGAATATCCGCTGAGCACCTGCATCCCGCAGCGTTTCGACAACTCCTAGTCCATGCGGAAGCGTCAGGGCATGCCCAACCTTGAATCCCCCTACAAAAGGCGCAAGGCGACGGATTGTCGCCACAGCCTCGGGGACACTGCTGGTATCGAGCGCACAGATGACCTTTCTTTGAATACCCATTGCCTTACCTTTCATTACGACGACAATCGCCGAAGTGAACCATTAGCGTACACCCATTTATGCTCTTGTGTCGGGTTCAATCCACAAATGATTCTCCACGAGGAGCTTCTCATCGGCGGGACATTCTTTGGTGGCCCGTGTGATTCTTCGATCCCCAAGCAGATTATTCACTCTCCATTTGATGGAGCGCGAGTTGGCGTAGCCGCGGAAGCCGGATGGGGCGAGGCCGACGCCGCCATAGAAGCTGCGGTAAAGGCGCACTTACCCTGGTCGCGATCGTCGCGAAGCGACCGCCAGGGTGTTATCCTTGCTTGCGCGTCAGCCTTACGCGAGCACAAAGCTGAACTATGTGACTTGATGGCGCTGGAGATCGGCAAACCAGTAGACGTCGCCGCAGCAGAAATTGACCGCAGCATCCTTACCTTTGAACTGGCCGCGACTTGGCTCGAGACAAGTGAATGGGAGAGCATTGATGTTTCCAGCGACCCTCGATCCCTTGGGGCGCAAGTGGCGGTCCGGCATGAATCAATCGGCCCGGTTTTTTGCATTACGCCTTTTAACTGGCCAATAAACTTGGCAGCCCATAAGATCGCGCCAGCTCTGGCGGCGGGTAATTCGATCATCCTCAAGGGCTCGCCGCAAGCAGCCCTATGCACCCTCAGGCTGGCGAGAATTCTGCATGAGGCGGGAGTCCCCCACGGGGTTCTCAATGCGCTTCACTGCGAACCGGACATTGCTGAAAGAATTGCTACAGATCCGAGGGTAAGGATGATTTCCTTCACCGGATCGGAGCATGTCGGTTGGTACCTCAAGGAGAAGTGCTGGGACAAACGAGTCACGCTTGAGCTTGGTGGAACGGCGTGCATCTATATCCACAGTGACACGGACATATCCAAACTGGCTTCCAAGATCGCGGCTAGCGCATTCACTTATTCTGGGCAGATTTGCATTTCAACCCAGACGGTTTATGCGCACTTTGATGCCTATGATGCCTTGCGAGAGGCCCTTATTGAGGCTACCCAAGCCATCAAAGCCTGTGACCCGCGAACCATTGACTGTATCTGCGGCCCGGTGATCAGTGAAGATGCGGCGGTAAGAATCACGACTGCGATCGCCGAATCTGGCGGGACCATCTTAGCCGGTGGCACTCGTGAAAAGACCCTTGTGCAACCGACACTGATCGAAGCGCCATACCCAAGTTCCGATGTGGTCGCCAAGGAAATCTTTGGCCCGGTCTTGAATCTGCAGCGGGTGGATGTGCCCAGCTTGACGATGGTCGAACTAGCTCGGTCTCCGTACGGTATTCAGCATTCCGTCTTCACTCAAGATGAAAGAGTGGTGGAACAATTCCTGAAGTTTGTTCCCTCCGGTAGCTTGGTCGTCAACGATGTACCAAGCCTACGATTTGATGCGATGCCCTATGGCGGGGTCAAGCGCTCAGGTTTTGGTCGGGAAGGCGTCCGGTACGCAATCGAAGAGATGACCGAGTTGCGGGCGGTGATTCGGCGGGTACAACCGTAGGAACATGAAGGTCACCCATGTTTCAATCCGACCCACGGAATCCGCAGAGCGCGCAGGACGGCCTTCATTAACCCCCGAACTGCTGGCGGCCACCGGCGCTCGCTACAGCCGGAACAATGAAGGGCTCGAAGCCATTTTGTCAAGGATTGATCCGAACAATCTTGACAAGTCGGTTGATGGCATCTTTCGAATGATTGACTACGGGCACCAGTCCATAGCTGACATGGCCCCGATAGCCATGTTTATTGATGGTTTAACCATTTGGTTAGCCTATCTCGTCTGGTCTCAAGTGCCAACGGCGGGCGGGCAAGAGTCCAGTACACGGTATCTCAAACTAGGCACTGCAGACCTTCCCGACGGACTAGAGCTAGGGATTCCGCCAGATCTCCAGCCCGAGTGGATGAAACTAATGGACCAGGCCCTAACCGCCTACGAACGGGCCTATGATCTCTGGGATCGCTTTGGCTTGGAGAACCCCGATGCAACGCGGATTCCGACTACTCTTCTAGGCGACCCGAGCGAAAAGGCACAAAAGCAAGTCGCCCGCATGCGGCGGAACTATGCATTTGATCGAGCTCGCTATTTCCTGCCTGTGGCCTTGCGAACCAACATGATGCTCGTGATGTCCGCCCGAGGCTGGGTCCAACTTGCTCAGTGGTTGTTGAGCCACCCATTACCAGAGGCGAAGAAGCTAGGTTCTTTAGTTGTCTCCGAGTTGGGCTTATCAGCATCGCGACTTCTAAGACATGCGACCGCTAAGGATTCGGCTGTTCACGGCCACGCAGACGAGATGAATGCCGCGGCACAATTTATGCCAGGTTCCGAGCTATCTCTTGACGTATTTCCACCTGCCGGTGTCTCGGATTTGGCTCCTTCGCTTAAGCATCATGACAACCGTTATGCCTACTTCGGCGATAGCCTCCGCCGCACAGCGATCCGTGTTTCATGGCCAAAGATGGCGATCGCTGAGATACGTGACCTGAATCGGCACCGAACTGGCTCAAAGTACTGCCCCCCTAAGGGGCTTGGCTTCTATGGAGCGGACGAGGAGATTTCCTCGCAACTGGCGGAGCTACACGAATTGAACTCACTCGGCACCTCCATAACAAACCGAGGGGGGGCATTGTTGGCGGAACACAACGTCGCATTTCCCTATTTCTATCTGCTGGGGTCACAGTTCACGTTTGAGCATACGACAACGGCGGACAAGTTTATTTACGAAGCAGAGCTTCGGACAGGAACCGGCGCACATTTCCGCTACGCAAAGCACCTTCGAGACGCGCTACAGTTGTGGTACGAACAATTCCCCAGTACGAAGGGACTTGTTCTGGAAGGAAGCGGCGAGCCAGAGTAGTTACTCTAACCCATCCGGCAACTTGCCGAGCTTCATTTCGATGGCAAAGTCCCTGGCTCGAGCGCCGATATTTGCACGCTCATTTGCGGAAGCGCCTTCCTTCTTAAAGATAGCCGCGGCCATTCGAAGTAGCTCCCTTGGCTCCATGTCACGCAGGACAATGTCCTTTACGTCGCCCTCCTGCAATCGGACGTGCATTGCACCATCCGAAGTCCATAGCTCGTAGTCTCGATCGCCGGCCTCACCACCCCCGCGGACCATGAGCGGGCGTGCATAGGTGCAACCAGCAATACCTCCTTCCAGCCAACGCCTAAACTCACCAAGGCGGCGCAGGCGCTGAATCCGCGTCGCGTGCCTCTCTCGATCGGTTTGGTGCTCCAAAATGCTGGCTGCATTATCGAATTCATATTCGGCGGTCAACCGAGTGACCTCATCACTCGCCGCCGGCTCAGGCGTCTGGTTGCCTCCAGAACTCGGTGCTCCTTGTGTTTGGTCCGCCGAGCTTGCCGAGGCACTAGAATCATCTGCACTCGGTTGCTTACCAGCGGGATTACTGGTCGTTTCGAGCTCAGGAGCGGGACTGGCCTTTACCGGGGAAGGCTTTGCTACCGGACCACGCTTTGAGTTCTGGATCTCAACTAACTTGGCCAGAAAAATCAAGGCCGCGATACAGGCCACGATCCCTAGCGCGATCGCCGCGAGCCGCAATCCTGCCGGATTTGTTTCTTGACGCGGCTCTAACTCAAATCCCTTGATGGATTGAGGGTGAATCGGAGCCGACACTGGGGCTGGCTCGTCCTGAGGCGGAATCATCCAGACATTGACTGTCTCTACAATGTGCTTAAGGTTTCGTGGACCAACGTTGGTCGCCTTGAATGGCAACTTGCCCCTGACGACAGCGTAGACAGCGTCGCTAATCGCAATCCCTCCCGGCTTGGCTTCATTTTGGAGCCGGGATGCTACGTTCACGCCGTCGCCAATAACATCGTTCGACAAAAGCATCACGTCACCCAAATGAACACCGACGCGATGCTTTAGCGCTTCTGAACCGGCCAGCTTTTCGTTCTGGGTGCGGATTGCGGCTTGGATGTCGATGGCCGCTTGAACCGCAGCCACTGCACTTCCAAAGCAGACTAGCATTCCATCGCCGGTGCCCTTGACCAAGGATGCTCCGTGTTGCTGGCTAATCTCACGAATGATGGCAGTGTCGCGATCCAATAGGCGGATGGCCCTGGCTTCGTCAATCCCCGCCAACGTAGAAAACCCAACGACATCCGTGAACACGATTGCCGCGAGCATTCTCTGCCCTTGTTGGGGATTGTTAGCCGGCTCTTGATCCATTCGCTGTTAATTCAGTAGTTCCAGACGGGTACATGTTCCAAAGAATCTCATTCTTTTTCTTTGCGCGATGAACTAATTTGAATCTGGCTGCGTCTACCTCGTAATAAGAACTCAAGAAAGGGTTCGTGTCCGAGCAATCATTGAGACACATAAAGAAGACGATAAGCACAAGACCTGAAGTTGCCCACCGAAAGGTGGGCATTTTTTTGGCTTGCGAAGGATGCTCCCGATAGCAAGAGTAAGGGCTTTGAGGCTAAGCTAACGAGATGCCCAAAAGTTGGATACTCGCGCCCGTTTTGGCAGGCGCACTCGCTGGATGCGGGGGATCATCGGATGTTCAGATTGCAAAATACGATGCGACTAGCTTTTCGATTGGAACCTCAACATCGGTTACCAAGATAGAGTCGTCCGGGGCCCAAGAGCGAATCATTGGTCAGACGGATGGGCTTGCATTCATGAGCACCGTTGCCGCCCGGGGCGTAGTGCCGTATGCTAACCAACTCAGCCCGGCAGAGGATATCGTTGCCGATGTTAATGGCAATGGTGATATCGTCGGCTTTGATTCTTCGACTACAGGTGGGCAAGTGGGATTGTCTGGCAATCAGTCAAGTTTCCTACCGAATGCACTAGGATTCACGCTTACAACCGAGTATCTTCGCTACTTCGCCGTATCGGCCGACGGCATTTCGACCGGCGTTATTCGGTACCCCGCTACTGGAGCGGCAACCGCATTTCGACATAATGGAGGTGGCAACACCGCTCTGACCAATTTCACCGATTTTTCGCCCCAATCAATAGCGGGCATTAATAATGCGGGAAAGATTTGTGGTACGGGTGCTGTGCTTACCGAAACTCACGCTTTTATGAGTGTCGGTACAGATCTCGTTGACCTAGGTGAAGGTACAGCTCGTGGCATGAATGAGGAAGGTATCGTGGTTGGTAAGAACCAGAACGGTCGCCCCTATAGGACAAAAGACGCGGGCTCAAGCACACGCACAGCCTTGCCGTTGCTACCAGGCTTTACCTTTGGCGAAGCGCTCGATATTAACAGCTCGGGAGTCGTTGTTGGATGGCAGAGTGAAACTGAGCTGTCTCCCCATGTACCCGTAGCTTGGTATGCCAATGGCGCATTGGTTGACCTGCGTAGTAGGATCAACTTGCTGCCTGCAGGCGTGGAATTGCTTGATGCCGTCTCAATCTCCGACAACGGAGCTATCCTAGTACAGGGCGATCAAAGCGGAACGCCCGTCGGCGTTATCCTAAGACCGAGCGACTGACCCCATACAAAGAAACAGCCCTCTCATGTGATGAGAGGGCTGTTTTCGTTTGGGTTAGCCTCTACAACGGACCTACGAACTTACGGGGCAACCGTGTCTGCACCGCGGTTCTCGCTTACTACCATATCGGGCTCGGGATCAATATCGTCCGGAACCTCCTCAAATGGCATGGTGCTCGCCCACTTGTCAAAGTCTAACTGGGCTAGTTCACTGCCCACGAACTTAGAACTCATTCGCCTGGCACCAGCATAGCGCTCGGCGTAGTATCCCTTGAGCTCGTTCACACGAACTCGTCCACCACCGCTGCTAGCATGGACAAACTTGTTGTTGCCGATGTAGATACCAACGTGGCTGATACTTCGACCGCGAGTCACGAAGAAGATACAATCTCCAGCTCGCAAACTCCCCTTGGGGATCGCGGTTCCTCGGGTTGCCTGATCGCGTGAAGTTCTGGGCAGATTAACGCCATGTTGGCGGAAGACGTACTGGACAAAACCAGAGCAGTCAAAGCCGCCTCGGCTCGTGCCACCCCATACATAGCGAACGCCTTGCTGAGCAAGCGCTGTCTCAATCAGATTTCGCCCAGCTGCTGTGGCATTACCGCCGCTGTAGGCGACCGGCAGGGACTTAGGCGCAGGCTTTGCCTTCGCAACGGTTGGGATGGACGTGATAGTCTTACTCGTGTTCTTCAGGTAATCGCCGCTTATCCAACCGACTGCCCCCCCGAGAAACTTCAAGCGGTACCAATTACCTTGGCGGTCTATGACCTGCCCGACATTGCCCTTGTTCATGGAGGCCAACTTACCGGCAGTTGCTGCACCGGCGCTGCGCAAGACGACGCCCGAGCCTTTCACCTCGGCATTCATCGTTGTGATACCAGTTGACTTGGCCGAAGCTGTTGCACTTGCAACCACTGGCTTGACCGCTGGTTTTGCCGCAGGTTTTGCAGGTGGTCTGGTCGTCGGCTTTGACACTTGAGCCACGGTGACCTTGTGGACTTTGAGCTTGACTCCAAGCTTGAGCGGTGCAAAACTCACGCCTGGATTCATGGCATGGAGTTGGGCGACCGTCAAGCCGTAGCGCTTGGAAATTGACCAATCGGACTCACCCTTAGCAACCGAATGAGTGGCATTACTCTTAGGCGTGGAGACCGGCTTGGTCTTGGAAACTGACTTTGGTTGCCCCGGGATGCTGAGGCTCTTTCCGACTTGGAGCTTGTCCCAATTGACTGCTGGGTTGGCCTTGTGAAGCTGACTGACGGAGATTCCGTACTTCCGGGCTATGGTGTAATCATTTTCCCCGGATTGAACTTTATGTGTGTTTGCGAATGCGGCGCTCACTAAGACTAGCAAGCAGGCCCATAAGGTGGTTATTTTCAAATCTATAGTTCTCCTCCTCTGGCGCCTGGAAAGAATACGGGCCC
>JADZDX010000028.1 GCA_020850835.1 Fimbriimonadaceae bacterium | reverse complement strand
CTAGTGTCATCCCCCGTATCGCTACGGAATCCCATGGGTGGCAAAGCCATCGGGTCTGCCAAGAAAGTGGCCAAGGGGATTTGGCCAGTCCATTCATGGAGGAGTCACAGAGATAACATGTCGTTCAGAATCAACACAAACGTCCTAGCGATGAATACGCTCCGCAATCTGGGGAATTCGGGGATTGAGATGGAAAAGGCAATGACGCGTCTTTCGACGGGTCTGCGCATCAACTCAGCCGCTGAAGATCCAGCGGGCCTCATCGCTTCCGAACAGTTCCGCGCTCAGCTTGCCGGTATCGACCAAGCCGTGCGCAACAACCAGGATGCAACCAACTACGCTAAGACCGCAGAAGGCGCCCTTAGCGAAGTTAACAAGCTGCTGAATGACGCTCGAGCCTTGGCCGTGGCCAGCGCTAGCGGCGCGACGCTCACCGATGCTCAGCGCCAAGCGAACCAGCAACAGCTCAACTCAATCGTCAGTTCGATCAATCGTATTGCCAGCACTACCAGCTTTGGTGGTAAGAAGCTTCTTGACGGAAGCGCTGGCGTAACGGCAACGAGCACGAATGCCGCCAATGCCCGCTCAATCAGCTTGAGTGGCACCTTCGCCGGCAGCACCGTCACATCAAGCGGCAACATTTCGGTTGATATCACGACGGCTGCCACCAAGGCAACTGGCACTGGCACGACTGCTCTCGTCGGAACAGCAGCCATGTCAGCGGCCGGCTCGGCCACAGTCAATGGTGTCACCGTGTCGTGGACCACCGCTGATACTACGGCCGATGTCGTAGGCAAGATCAACCAGATCTCATCGCAGACGGGTGTTGTTGCTGCCCTTAACGGCTCTAACAACCTGGTCTTGACCCAAACGAGCTATGGTTCGGATGGCAAGGTTAACTTGGTGGATACGAGCGGTCTCCTTGGCTTTGCGGGCAATGTCCTGAATGCCTCGGGTACCGATGCGGTCGCCGATGTCACCATCGGAACGGATACCGTGTCCTTCGCATCTGGAAAGGGCCTTAACCTTCGAGACAACAGTGGGAATTCGATCTCGCTCGGCGAAGTGTTCGGTAACACGAACGGTGGAAACACGGTTGTCGGCTACGTCTCAGCCGGTTCGGCTTCCTTCCAAGTTGGCGCGAACGTTGGCGAAACGGTCGGTCTTGCGCTCAACAACTTCTCTGCTTCATCGCTTGGTTCAGGAGTCGTAAGTGGTGCGAACCTGAGTACTCTCAGCTTGCTCAACGATGCGGGTTCCAACGATGCCATGGAAGTCATTGACAAGGCGATTGGCGAAGTCAGTAACGCCCGTGGCAACATCGGAAACTTCATCCGCAACACGCTGGAAACCAATGTCCGATCGCTCGGCGTTCAACGCGAAAACGTTGCCGCCACCGAGAGTGCGATTCGTGACATTGACGTTGCCACTGAAATGACGAACTACACGAAGTTGCAGATCCTGCAGCAGAGCGGTCTCGCCATGCTGGCACAAGCAAACGCGGCTCCTCAGTCGGTCCTCTCGCTTCTGCGATAAGACCAGTTACTCTGGGGCATAACAAGAGCCACCCTTCGGGGTGGCTCGTTTGCTACTTGCGCTTAGTGCGAATCTGAAGGAGAACATCGTAGGCTTCGTGATCAAGAAGGATCGCCTGCGTGTAAAACTTCATCTTCTCGGCATCAGACATCTTGCTCGCGTCAAGCGTGGGATCAAACAAGCTGGGCTGTAAGGCATTTGCCGCGGCCTTCTTCTGGCCCGCATTGAGTTCCTTCTCAAGAACCGCCATCACGTTCTCAACGTTCTCCGCAATAATCGCATCGCGGCGAATTCGCATCGTTTTGAACGTGCTGGCGACGATTCCCATTGTTTCCTGCTTGGGTAGCTTCTGATCTTCGTAGGCTTCCTTGATGGCAGCATCTACGGGGCCCTCTAGCTTGACCAGCATGTCATATTCAATGTCCTCAGCCTTCCTCCCCTCGTTCCGGGCCTTCTCAATAACCGGCAGCAACTTGTCGAGCTGGGCATTCGTGAGAAGCAGCGGAAGGATCTGATTGGCAAGATCCATCCGGCGAATCTTTGTGATGATCTCGTCGGCACGCTTACCCTTTTGTTCGCGGCTCATTTGAGCATTCAGCATTGTGCCGAAGAGGAGGGCGGCGACAATTGAGAGAATCCACTTTGCTTTCATATCTATCCTTGCGACTATATCCGAATAACGCTTCAGACAAGCAGGCCGGGTTGCTCAATAACAAGCCGGGCAGCCACACAGCCCTTAGTTATCGCGTTGAATAATCACGATCATCGCGGCTGCACTAAGCACCTGAATATGGACGAAAACCAAGCCAAGAACTCCGACAGCGGGCCAGCTCCATGCGTTGAGCCCCTTCGCTGAAAGTCCGCCGCACGCCGAGATTCCCCACAAACCTGTAAGCATGATGGCGGCGCTTAAGACGAATCCACTGATACTCCGGAGGATCAATTGGTTGCGACTTAGGGCCTGAAGGCGCATCCGTAAGGAATCCGACCGGGTGCGCAGATACAAGCCATAGGCGAGCCAAACAAAGAGGCAGACGGTGGCTTGAAGCCAAATCATCGCCGTCAGATTACCGGCTCATGATCTCACGAAAGCGGCGTTGTTGAGCAACGGTGCGGAGCTTCTTGATGGCTTGAAGCTCAATCTGCCGAATTCGCTCACGGCTAATCATCAATTCCTTGGCGAGACGATCTCGCACCGAGCTTAGCTCTTCGTCTTCATCCATCTTGAGACGCTGCATCATTACGCGACGCTCTCGGTCGGTTAGCTCAGTCATGATCTCGTGGAGCTCATGTAGCCGTTCATTGGCCATGGCCACGTCTTCCGGGCTAATGCTCGTTTCATCCTCCAGCAGGGCGCCCAAGGTTGTACTGTCGCCCTCTCCGATACGCATATCGAGCGACAGCATGTCCATGCTCGATTGCAAAAGAAGAGTTAACTTCCGGGGGCTTACACCGAGCGCGGTTGCCAATTCTTCATGAGTAGGGTCATGTCCCAACTCACGCATGAGACGATGCCTTTCTCGTTCAATCTTGCGTAAGGACTGGCTGACGTGGGCAGGCAGGCGAATAGCTTTGGACTTGTTATCAAGGGCGCGACCGATAGACTGACGAATCCAGTGCGTTGCGTATGTCGAGAACCGGAACCCTTTGCTGGGGTCAAACCGATCCACGGCGTGCATCAAGCCAATGGCTCCCTCTTGAATCAGGTCTTCAATGGGCACCGAGCGTGTCCTGTAGCTCTTGGCGATATTGATGACCAAGCGCATATTGGACTCAATGAGCCTCAATCTGGCTTTCTCGTCACCTTGCTGCGCGGCAGACGTGAGCGCGAGCTCCTCTTCGGCGCCGAGGAGAGGTGCCTGAGTTAGCTTCCCAAGGTAACTGGGTATTTCTTCTTCACGGTCGGTTGATTGCCGCATTATCTCTTTACAAAAAGTCACGTAGGCGTGGCTAGATCAAAATGTGCACTCCAAGTGAGAGTACAGTCGGCAATTCTCATGCCAAACCGAGTCCCTATGGATTGCTTTGACTTGACCATCACTGGTCCGGTTCGGTTGACGATAAGGCGAAGAACGAGTATAAATTCAGATCAGTCTTCTAACGCAAACTGAACTGAACTCAAGTTGAGTTTACTTTCGAATTGCGCACCAAGCCGTTGTCGAATCAAAAACTGGTAAGTATGCAGGGTACAAATCGTGAACGAAACTGACTTCGTCCGACAGGGCACAGACGGCTGGATACGGCTGCGCTTTTTGGCAACCAAACTGGAGCACAGCCCCACCAAGATGGAGGTGCATGAGATCGATGAGTTCTTACTGCTCTATCGTCAAACGTCTGCGGACTTGGCCCGGGCTCGTGCGGAAACGACAAACCCTGAACTGATAGACAGCTTGAATAGCGTGCTCGGTGTTGCTTATTCAGCCCTTTATCGACGGCCACGCCGAGGAGTTCGGCAAACGACTCACCAGATTCTTGCGGCCGGAGCTGGAGCCTTTCGACGGCAATTTGCCGCCGTTGTCCTGAGCCTCATCACGGTTGTCGGGGCCTCCTTCGTTGCCGCCGCCATTCTGCAATTCCGGCCCGATTTGCGTTCGTACGTGATCTCGGAAGAAATGGAGCCTCTGTTTGAGCATTGGCGCACCGCGCGTTTCGAACGGCGATCAAGCGGTGATAACTTGCTCATGTCAAGTTTCTATGCCTCGAACAACCCAAGGGTCGCAGTCACCACTTCGGCGATCGGGGCCAGCACTCTCGGTGTTGGATCCTTCTTTTTGCTGGTGATGAATGGGCAGATATTGGGGGCACTATCTTGGGACATGGCACGAGTTGGCAAGTTGGGTTTCTTGCTCAATAGCATCGCACCTCACGGCGCTAGCGAGTTAAGTGGAATGATCGTTAGTGGAGCCGCTGGCTATTCTCTCGGATGGGCGGTGATCGCGCCTGGCAAGCGAAGAAGGCTTGAATCACTCCGTGAACGCGGCAAGGATGCCCTCATTTTGCTGGCCATGGGCATCATCATGATGTATATTGCAGCGCCATTTGAGGGGTTCTTCAGTTTCAATCCGATGGTTCCGCAGTGGCTGAAGGTCGTGGTTGGCGTCTTGGTGTTCTCGGGCTGGTGTGCTTACTGGGCCCTGTATGGGAAAGGTGAGCCAGACGCGCTCAGCGAAGATTTCGAAATGCGCCCTGAGGAAGCCATGAAGCCGCCAAGCGCAACGCGCTCTTCAACCTCAATGGGTTGATCCGCAGGGACTGCCAGTAGGCTTGACGACCACCCTTCAAATCGCCGGCCCACATTCTCTCCGTACCTAGGCAAGCCAGGTTATGCGTCTGGGCAGCTCTCAGTTGGCTCGTCCGGCCAAACCGCCTCTCGTACTCGGGCCACTTTGTGCTCAACCACTCTCGGATACGGCGCGAATCATCGCTCATCTTTCCAACCTCGTGGCTCGCCATTCCGGGATGCACTCGGTAGAAGGTCAGTTCACCCGGCAGGCGGGTGATATGGGCCACCTCCGCAATGCGAAGCCACATGTGCCAATCTCCACAACCCCAGAAGTGAGGATCAAACTGGCCAACTTCCGCGACGAGTGATCTCCGGAACATTACCGAACTGGCAATGATTCGGTTCTTGCAGACCAGCTCGTGCAGAATTTGTCCATCTGAGCTCGTGGGAAATTCATAGCCTAGCGGCGCCCCTTCAAGTTGGGCACCGTTGGGATCAACGAAGGCCCCAGAGGTATGGACCAACCCAATTCGAGGATCTTGTTCTAGGGTCGCAACTTGCTTTTCAAGCTTACTTGTATCCCAGTAGTCATCGTCGTTGAGCTCGGCAATATAATCACCCTGCGCAAGATCAAGCCCGACATTAAGGTTTCCGTAAGTGCCAAGGTTCGCTTCCTGAAACACGGGTACAAGGTCTGGCTGCTTTGCAATCCATTCCCGTGAGCCGTCCGTACTTCCATCGTCCAGAGCCAGAATCTCATAGTCCTTGAAGGTCTGCGACCTAATGGACTCAACCGCTTGGGGCAAAAACTGAAAATGGTTATAGCAGGTGAGCAAAATCGATACTTTGGGCATCTACTCGATTCGCACCTCAACGCTCCAATCACTGATGTCCAAGTCAGGATTGGCTTGGTCGCCAGCAGGCTCCAAATTGTTCGCCGATTGATTGTTATAAATCCCGTTGACGCCTAGAGGCACCCTCACATAACTGTTGATCTCGCTCGGAATGGCATTGTTGCCTAGGGCATCCCATTGCTTATTGCTGCCGCTTTGGGGAATCCGATCCATCGTCAGAAAGTTCACTTGCAAGCTACGAAGATCCGCGGCATCTAGGGGGTCGTCAACTAACTGGGTCAGCAGCAGCTCAAACCGAATTCTTTGAGAACCAACGCCGACATTCTCGACCGAAATAGGTACGCCAACAATGATCCGGTTATTGAGTTGGACGTCTAGAAACTTGTAGAGAAGGTAGTCGTCGGTCGCCGTTGGATCCCACCATACGAAGTGTGTGGCATTACCCGCCACGTACCCATTTCCCCAAGGAGGTGCAATGACTGGAATGGGGCCGCCTGTCGTGGGGATATCATCCTCGCTGGTTCGCATCGCCACCATGTAGATATATGGCACGCCCGAACCTCCAGGCTCCTGCCCAGTGCGGATGGCCCCTGAAACGGTCATGCTAAAGATTAGGCGAGTTGATGCCGCTTCCGGAACGTCCGGGTACTTGGCGCAACCCATAAGGGCAAGACCTAAGAGCCAGGAACAAGTTTGATAAGTAGGCGATGACAGCTTTCGCATGTTACTATTCGATCAGAGTCGAGCGATTCTACGACCTTCGTCGGTAAGAGCGTGCCGCAGGCTCCACAGGAACTATGCTCCACGACACCCATCCCGATACCCCCGTACTTCTGACGTATGGCTTCGTATTGCGCGAGCAAGGGCTTTTCGACTTCGTTCGCGAGAGGGGGCCGCTCGGCTGACTTGGACTTGAACCGAGCCTGTAACTCCACTGCCTCTACTTGATCCGACTTCTTCTTGGCCGTGTATTGCTTGACGAGCTTTGCGATCTCGTCTTGAAATGGCTTCGCCTCCGCTTGGGCCGTGGGAAGCTCGTCCATCAGTTCAAGTACTCGCAGTTCGTTCGCATCAACGATGCCCATTAGCCCGGCGATCTCTTGTTCATAGCCGGCCGCCTCCTTGGCATTCACAACCGAGCCTCCGTAGAGTTGCTTCTCGAGATTTTTGATCTTTTCGCGATGAATGATGTTCTTGTTCTCTAGGTCCTTCATTTCAGCCTGAATTGAGTCTGGGCGGTCAACGACGTCCTTGTTCGCCGCCTTGATTTCGAGCACCTCCGCCGCTAACGCCTTTCCCCCATCCAGAGCCGCTGCGCTCTTTCGCATGTCAAGCAGGGCCACATCCACAATAAAGAGGCGGTACAGGGCGTAAAGGGAGCTTTCCGGCATTTGTAGAGATTATGGAATGGTTCGGGACTACCCAACTTTGATGGTGCCGACATCGTTGAGCCGCCCAAGGATCGTGATCGGAATAGGGATAAATTGGCGGATGATGTATGCCATCGTTTGCAGGCGTGGTGTAATGCGTGGTGTTACGAACAGGGTCGGCTCTGGGGCAAGCGCCGCGCAAATCAGAGCTTGGTCGGCCAAGAAGGAATCCAATGTTGCCTTGGTGTCGGTGAACTCCTTCAGCGATGCGCCAGCACTTCGGCAAGCCGCTTCGATATCAATGCCTTTTGATCCCATACACGACCCAACCCCTATCCCCGTTTCATAGTCCGCGACGATCGTAATGTGAATTCCGACTTCATGAGATTCAACCTGGACGATCTCCACTGTCGGTTCTACTCCCAAAATAGAGTGGAGCTCCGCTACAGCCCGATCCGGAACATCTTTGCTCATGCCTTGGTAAGCAATGATCCCTCTCAAGGAGACCAGATCACCCCTTGACGCCCATTGAAAGCCGCTGGGAGCACTTGGTTCCACTTCAAACTCAACCTCACCCTTTCCCGCAAATCCGAATCCCGCTAACTTCTGCCGGGCGAAAGCGACGACTCCTTGTCTTGCGTGCAAGGCCAATGTCCCCTGCGCAAAGGCATCATAGGTGAGTGTGTGGTTGTTGTAGGTCTCGCCACGGATGGAGAATGCTGAATATGCGCCGGCCCGCGCCAGGATCGGCAAGATGGAATCAGCAAGCATTAGCGCATTGCCCGGCGAGTTTCCCTTGACATGGCTCTGGACATCGTAGCTCCCCGTAAGTGGCCTAGGCGGACGGCGCGGTCGAAAGAGGAGTTCATTTGAACCAAGATCGTCGCCCTCAAGGTCTGCGTTAGACACGGCCTCAACCATCCGCACAAAGGTCAGATCTTCGGGCGAAATACCGGGCTTACGAGTTGCGGCTCGGATTTGGTGGATACGCACGGGAGTCTGGGTGAGTGCCGACATCGCCAAAGTTGTGCGAAATAGCGCCCCACCACCTTCTCCATGGCCGCCATTTATTTCAAGCGCGTCGCGTTCACCATGCACAGCTACACTTTGACACATGGGGCCCGCGCCTTTTTGCCGGGGCAAAGCGTCTCTAGGGGCACATGGAGCATGAATTGGGCCCGATTAACGAGGCTACGAGTATGTTTGCCTCTCCTGACCTGCACGCTAAGATTAAAGTCATCGGCGTTGGTGGAGCAGGCGGAAACGCCGTTAACCGAATGGTTAGCGAAGGTATGAAGGGCGTCGAGTTTATCGCTCTGAATACCGATGCCCAAGTGTTGGCCCCGAACAAGGCACACAAGAAGCTCCGCCTTGGCGAGAACTCAACTCGTGGGCTGGGAGCGGGCGGCGATCCGACCGTTGGCGAAGCAGCCGCGAAGGAAAGCGAAAAGGCAATTCTTGAGTTGATCGAAAATGCCGACATGGTCTTTGTCACCGCTGGAATGGGAGGCGGAACAGGTACGGGCGCGGCACCGATCGTGGCGGAGATTGCCAAGAAGAAGGGAATTCTTACGGTCGGCGTCGTCAGCAAGCCCTTTGGGTTTGAAGGACCCAAGCGTCGCAAGGTAGCCGAAGAGGGGGCTCTGAGGCTGGCTGAGCACGTAGATACGCTCATCATCGTTCCAAACGACAATTTGAGCGAGGTCGTTGATCGCCGCTCGAGCGTTGCTGAGGCGTTCGCTATTGCGGATGATGTTCTGCGGCAAGGCGTGCAGGGCATCAGCGACATCGTTATCAAGCCCGGACTGATCAATGTTGACTTCGCCGATGTGCGTACGGTCCTCTCAAACGCGGGGCGCGCTGTAATGGGGATGGCCAAAGCAAGCGGCGAGCAGCGGGCTCGCCTTGCCGCTGAAGCGGCTGCAAACAGCCCACTTCTGGAAACAAGCATTCAGAGTGCAAAGAAACTCCTAGTCAATATCACAAGCGGTAGCGACTTCACCCTTGAAGAGTCAGCTGAGGTTATGGAGTACATCCAACAATTTGCTGATGCCGATGATGCCGATATCTTCTTAGGCCATGTGCTAGATGAAAGTGTGAAGGGCGAAGTCCTCGTCACCCTCTTGGCGGCCGGCCTCAGTACGACCCCACGGCGCACCGTGGACAGGCAAGTGTTCCCCGAGCTGGAGAAAGCGGTTTCACGACCCGATGTCATTGACGAGCGGGAGTTTGTCTCGGTTGCTCAAGCCGAAACAGCGGTTCGCCCAGTTGAGTTAGAGCTCGACCTTGATATCCCAACATTCTTACGTCGCCAGCGCAGCGGTAATTAACGACTTCTCTACAGCAATAGACAAAACGTACTGGTCCAACAACACTAGCCCCACTCAGCACGAGTGGGGCATTTTTTAGATTTCATCCACGCGAGAGAAATAGATCACTGTCACGAGGTTAGCG
>JADZDX010000027.1 GCA_020850835.1 Fimbriimonadaceae bacterium | reverse complement strand
TTCAGGTTCGTTCCGGTAATCAATATTTTTGAAATGAAGGACTTGCTATACAAGAAGTCGAGCGGTGGCTCCGACGACTCACAACACGGTGACCTCGCCCTTGCGGGCAAGGGGGGAGAATGAGCACACACACAGAGCAGGTAGACCTCCTGTACGGCGTATGCGCCGAGTTCAACGCGCCAGGAGACCTTATCCGAGCGGCCGAGAAGGCAACGGAGGCGGGGTTTGTCCACATGGATTGCTTCTCGCCATTCCCAATTCATGGCCTTTCAGATGCGATGAAGTTCCGGGATTCCAGAGTGCCTTGGACAATTTTCGGGGCAGGTCTAGCCGGGGGACTGGGCGGGCTGTCGCTCATCACCTACGTTTCATTGATCGCCTACCGGCATAACGTTGGAGGGCGCCCCGCATTCAGTTGGCCCTCGTTCGTGCCTGTAACCTTTGAGTGCACGATTTTGTGCGCAGGCGTCGTGGCGGTCTTCGGGATGATCGCCTTCAACGGGCTACCAAAGCCGTATCATCCGGCCTTCAGTACCCCCAACTTTGAGCGGGCTAGCCAAGACAAGTTTTTCTTGTGCCTTGAGAACAAAGGAGAATTTGATGCAGACAAGGCTGAAGCCCTACTTCGCTCTTTGAACCCAGTGAATGTTTCTCGAGTTGACGCAGAGGAGGAAGGGAATTGGTCGCTCTAAAGAAGATGGTCCAGTGGGGATCCCGCCATAAAGTGGCGAAGTTAAGCATTCTCGTTTTTGCTTCGGCAGTTGTCTCGGGTTGCCACACCGACATGTGGTATCAGGCAAAAGTTACGCCGTGGGATCAAGATGAAAGCGGCATTTTCAAGGACGGCGCCTCAAGTCGCCCCATTCCGAAGGGAGCCGTTGCGCAAGGCTGGGACAAGCTTGATGACGCCCATTCCACTGGGTTTGAGAATGGCAAGCTCACCAACAAGTTCCCGGCCAAATTGACCCTTGACGGCGAAGTCATAGATACCAACACGGACATGGTCAAGGTGATGAAGCGCGGTAAGGAGCGATTCCACATTGCCTGTTCGCACTGCCATGGAGAACTGGGCGATGGGAATGGGATGATTACTCAGCGTGGATTTGTGCTGAAGCGAAAACCGGCGAATTACCATACAGATCGTTTGCGCCAAATGCCCGTGGGACACTTTTTCGATGTGATGACTCATGGATACGGAATCATGCTGAGCCAAGCCAGCCGTGTAGAGCCTGATGACCGTTGGGCAATTGTCGCCTATATTCGCGCCCTCCAAGCGAGTCAACATATCAAGGAATTCTCACCTGAAGACAAGAAACTCATGGAAGAAGCCGCCAAGAAGGCCGAGCCCACCGAGGAGGCCCACCACTAATGGAACGAGCTAAGTTTGGCCCGCTTGGGAATATGGGGCTCCTTCTTGGCCTTATTTTTGGCGCTGCCGGTCTTGCCGTCATGTTTGGGGACAAGACCCTCGGCCCCGAAATGGTCCGCTCTTGGACTTGGGCTTGGGGCTCGTTTATCGCCCTTACATTGGGTTGCCTGGGAATGACCTTGCTCAGTCACGTCACGCGCGGCAATTGGAGTCAATCGGTCCTTCGCATTTTTGAAGCCGGGGGTGGCGTGAAGGCGCTGTTGCTAATGGTGATTCTCTTCTTGCCGATCGCGGCCAACTTCGGCGTACCCTATGCGAAGTGGTATCCCCTTCAAGCTCATGATGAGTACATGGTCACGAAGGCGCAGTGGCTCAATCCAACGGGTTTTGCCATCCGGTTCTTCATCTACTTCGTACTTTGGATCTTTTTGGCGGGCAAGCTCCGCGCCTCGAGTTTGCGACAAGATGAGTCCCGCGAGATCAAGGAGCAGCATTTCCGAACGAATTTGGCCTCGCCGGGCTTAGTGTTCTTCATTCTGTCGGTAACCCTGGCCTCGACAGACTGGTTCATGAGCATGGACCCGCATTGGTTCAGCACCATGTATGGGCCGATATACATCGTGGTGGCCGCAAACATGGCTCTTGGACTAGCCACCTTGCTGGTCTGCTTGAACGCGAAGAAGTATCCATACAATCAGATCGTTAGCGAAGATCTCACCCGTGACTTGGGCAACATGAACTTCATGATGACCATGCTCTGGATCTACTTTGTTCTTAGCCAGTTCATCATTATCTGGTCGGGCAACCTCCCTGAGTTCACGAGCTTCTACTACAAGCGACAGGTAGAAAGCCAATTCCTCCTTTTCCTTGGGGCTTTCAATATCCTTTTCGGATGGCTCGTTCCTTGGACGGCCTTGATTGCACCTCGGACGAAGAAGCACCTATCACTCTTGGCTTGGACGGCCGGCGGAATCTTCGTCATGAGGTTTGTAGACATGTACTGGACGATCATGCCGTTCATGCGGGGTGGCCTCGTCCTTCCGTCTTGGACCGACCTACTCGCCGTTCTCGGAATTGGTGGACTATGGCTCTGGGCATTTGGAAAAACGACCACAGAGACAGAGTTGCTCCCCGCGCACGACACGAGACTTCAGGAGGCTTTGCACCATGAGCACGCATAACCATCAAGATGACCCAGAAGCCCTGGCGAAGTCGCAGGCAGCTCGTTATGAATTACGCGATAGCGACCTAAAGACCGTCACCCGGCACCTCATAGGGTTTCTTGTCTTCGCCGCGATTTGCGGCCCAGTCGCCATGGGACTGATGTTTGCCCTCAATAACCTCATGGTTCATCGCCCCTATGCCTTGGATGCCACTCGTATGGAGCCCACTCGCCCCGGAAGCAGCTTGGCCCCACTTCAGACCAACATTACTGCTCACAGCGATATCGAGAAGGTCCGTCAGCATGAACAAGAGCAGTCCACCAAATACGGTGAGAGCAGTGCGAATCCGGGAATGAAGAGAATCCCCATTGACCGTGCAATTGATGAGCTTGGGAAGGAAGGAGTGAAGGGCGTTACTGGAGGCGTGCATTGATAATGCGGAGAGTTACCTTTCTGTGGGTGGCCCTTCTTGCCATTTCGACCTGTTCTCTAGCCCAACCCGCGCAGCCTAAAGCAAGAGGATTCGACAAGGGGTCAATCGGTATTGACCAAAAACTGGGCGATACCGTACCACTTGATACGCCGTGGCACGATGAGACTGGCGCATCCGTGACCTTGGCAGACTTCTTCCACAAGGGGAAGCCCGTCATTATCGTTCCTGTTTTCTATCGGTGCAAGGCCGCCTGTCTAGTTGTCTTTGATAAGACCGTGAAATCGGTCATGGCCCTCCAAGCAAGGTATCCGCAAGAGCAGTTTGATGTTGTCGCCTTTTCGATTGACCCCACGGAAACGACCATTGATGCCAAGGTAACGGAATCGGCCATCAATAAGGTCTATGCGGATGGTGCCCATAACGACGCAGAGAAAGACTCGGATCTGGCATTAGCAAGGCAATCTTGGCATTTCCTGACCGGCGAAATCGACTCAATCACACGGCTTACGACTGCCATAGGGTTCCGCTTCACTTACGAGCCCGATATTGACCGAATAAATCATGCGACGGGCATCATGATCGCATCGCCCGAAGGCAAGCTTGCCGGCTACTTACTCGGTTCGGATTTCCCGGCCCCCGCAATACGCAACTCTCTTCAATTGGCACGGGCGGAAAAGGTCGGGGAGAAGGCCGAACCCATTCTGCTCGGTTGCTTCATGATGGATCCAGCTACCGGCAAGTATCGCATCGTGGTGCAGCAAGCACTTAAAGTTGGTGGCATCGGCACCCTATTGGTCCTCTGCGCTTCGGTCTTCGTTATGAGCACCAAGAACAAGCAACGCCCCCGCAACGGAGGCAACTCAACGGTATGAACTTCCCCTTCGCTCCTGAACAAGCCTCCAATTTCGCGGTTGAGTACGACACCCTGTTCTATCTCATCACCGGCTTCACGGTACTCACCACTCTGTTCGTTTTCGTTCTCTGCTTGGGCTTGATCATCAAGTACAAGAGAGGGAGCGGCAAACCCGAAGACCGCCGCAACCCAATGCACCACAACACAATCATTGAGATCGCGTCATCGGGTGGCTTTCTCTCCATCGGCCTCTTTATCTTCGTCTGGGGAGCCAAGATGTTCCTGGATATGCGTCAGCCCCCCGCTAACGCGATGGAGATTAACGTTATTGGCAAGAGGTGGATGTGGCATGCTCAACACGATAACGGTGTTCGGGAAAACAATGAGCTTCATGTTCCGGTCGGTGTGCCAGTGAAGCTGACCATGATCAGCCAGGACGTGATCCATAGCTTCTACGTTCCTCAGTTTCGAGTTCAGTTTATGGTTGTTCCGGGTCGCTACACCCAAATGTGGTTCACCCCGACCAAAGCCGGGAAGTACAACCTGTTCTGCGCAATGCACTGCGGAACGCAACATTCCGAAATGGGCGGCTACGTTTACGCCCTTGAGCCTAAGGACTTTGCAAAATGGAAGGAGACCGGGGGGAACCGCTTCCAGCCAAAGCCAGAGCTACCAGCTGCCGCTGGGAAGCAGCTCTATGACGATTTCATGTGCGGTTCTTGTCATACCGAGAAAGACAACCAACGCGCCCCCTCGCTATATGGATTGTACGGTCGACAGCGGCAGTTTACGGACGGTTCGACGATGGTAGCGGACAATGACTATATCCGCCAGTCCCTCCTTGCACCAGAAGGCAAGATAAACAAAGGCTATGAAAGCATGATGCAGCCCTACAGCTTCACCGAAGAGCAGATTCTCGAACTGATCGAGTACATCAAAACGTTGGGAACTCCCATTCCAACTCAGGTCGCCGGAGGTGCTCAATGACAACTCACGTTGCTACTGACGAGAAAAATTATCTTCAAGAGGGACATACCCTTGCGTCATGGTTGCTCACGAAAGATCACAAGCGGATCGCAGTTCTCTACCTAATTTCCGTTTCCTTCTTCTTCTTCGTAGGCTCCATTGCGGCGATGATGGTGAGGCTAGAACTGACCTCCCCACGCGGCACCTTGATGTCGAACGAGACATACAACAAGGCCTTCTCAGCTCACGGCGTTGTGATGGTTTTCTTCTTCTTGGTTGTTGCCATTCCTGCGATCTTCGGCAACTTCTTGATCCCCATGCAAATTGGGGCTCGTGACCTTGCCTTCCCAAGGTTGAACTTGCTGAGTTGGTACTTCTACATGGCAGGTGGAATCATGTTCTTGATTGCCATGATGTCGGGTGGTGTTGACGCCGGTTGGACGTTCTACACCCCGATGTCCTCCATCTATTCAAATGGCCAGATCACGCTCGCTTTGGTGGGGGCCTTCGTCGTTGGATTCAGCTCAATCTTTACCGGCGTCAACTTCATTGCGACGATTCACAAAATGCGCGCTCCGGGCATGACTTGGTGGCGGCTACCCCTCTTTGTGTGGGGTCATTACGCGACTTCGCTCATTGTTATCCTCGGTACGCCAGTTGTTGCGATTACGCTCTTGCTCGTAGTGTTTGAGCGCGTTGCCAAGATTGGCATCTTCAGCCCCGAGCTTGGCGGCGACCCGGTCTTGTTCCAGCATATGTTCTGGTTCTATAGCCACCCTGCGGTTTATATCATGGTACTTCCTGGCATGGCGGTGATTAGCGAGATCATGGCCTGCTTTAGCCGCAACAAGGTCTTCGGATACCACTTTGTCGCCCTTTCATCGCTCGGGATCGCCGCCTTGAGTTTCATCGTGTGGGGACACCATATGTTCGTGTCCTCGCAGTCGATGTACCAAGGGATCTTCTTCTCATTTACGAGCTTCTTGGTCGCCGTTCCTTCGGCCATCAAGGTCTTCAACTGGTCATTGACCATGTACAAAGGCTCCGTATGGCTCGCTTCTCCGATGATCTACGCGCTCGGCTTCCTTGGTCTGTTTACGGTAGGCGGCATGACCGGGCTCTACTTGGCCAGCGTTGGCACCGATGTCCACGTCACTGGAACGTACTTTGTTGTAGCGCACTTCCACTACGTGATGGTCGGGGGAACCCTCCTTGCTTTCTTAGGTGCTCTCCACTTCTGGTGGCCAAAGTTCTTCGGGCGCATGTATCCGGAAGGAGTAGCCAAGTGGAACGCCTTGCTCGTGTTCATCGGCTTCAACCTCACATTCTTGCCTCAGTTCGTCGTGGGCTGGCTCGGAATGCCGCGCCGCTATCATTACTACTACTTTGCCCCCGAATTTCAGGTGTACCACGTGATGTCCACGCTTGGTGCTTCTGCCCTCGCCGTATCGCTCATCGTGCCCGCGTTCTATCTAACCTATTCCCTGTTCAAGGGGCCGAAGTCGCCACCCAACCCTTGGGCGGCCCGAGGCTTGGAATGGGAGGCAGCCGCCTCACCCCCGATCAAGCACAACTTCCATGGCGTTCCAGTCGTGGTGGGCGATGTGTACGACTATGATGCCGAAGCCGAAGAACTCGCCTTGCGAGGCATGACCAAGGAGGAAGCATGATCTCGCTCAAGAAAATGAACCAACCCCAGGACACGGTCTACGAGCAATTCGAAGACCTCGCCCAGCAGCAAGAGACCTATGTTCTCGGCATGTGGTCATTCTTGGTGACCGAAGTCATGTTCTTCGGGGTCATGTTCATGTCCTATATCGTGTACCGGTGGAAGTATCAACCCTACTTCTATGCGCTGCATAAAGAGCTTGATTGGCGCATAGGCGGTATCAACACCGCTATCCTGCTCGCAAGTTCTTTCTCGGTGGCTTTGGCCGTTCATTACCACCAGAAGAAGAAAAAGATGAATGTCCTTATGTGCCTCGGTTTCACCAACCTGTGCGCTATTTCATTCATTGTCATCAAGTTGCTCTTTGAGTACATTCCGAAGTGGAACCATGGTCACTATCCAGGACCAGGATTTTCTTGGGACAATCCCTATGTGCCGAGCCACATTGCTCAACTCTGGTTCAGTTTGTACTTCGGAACGACCGGACTCCACGGGCTGCACGTCCTCATCGGGGTCATCCTCTTCAGCGTACTCATGTACCTGATCGCCGTTGACCATCCGTCCATCTCCGACTACCTGCCGACGGAAATGCTCGGGCTGTATTGGCACTTCGTTGACATTGTGTGGATTTTCCTCTATCCGCTCTATTACCTAATGCCCAAGTAAAGACCATGTCTGAACACGCTCACGAACATAGCCATCACATCACGCCGATTTCGACGTTGGTCAAGACGTTACTCCTTCTCGGCGTACTGATGGTCACGACCATTGCTTGGGCCCAGATCGCACCCAGTGCCCTGAAGGATGTTCCGCCCGCCTTGGCCTCCTTGATTAACAATTTGATCGCCATGGGAATTGCCTTCATTAAGGCGGTTGCCGTAATCATGATCTTCATGGGCGTCAAGTATCAGTCCAGTATCGTTAAGCTCTACGCAGCTCTTGGGTTCCTATGGTTCACCCTCATGTTCATCATGTTTGCCGATTACGGGACACGCCATTGGGAAGCCGTTCGCGGCTGGACGCCCGGCGTAAAGCAAATGGCCATGCCCAGAGCAGATGAACCCTACGAAGAGGGCATGCCCCCAAGAAAGGACATCAAGATCCCGGACGAGCACCACTAAGCTCTAACAGTTCTTCCCGAACTCGAGCCGTAAAATCTTCGGCATTGACCCAGGGTTCACCGATGGTCACCGTTACCCACCTAAAGGCGGGACGCGGAATTGTCATGCCGTAAGGCATGATCCGATTTGCATTCTTGATCCCAACGCAGACAACCGGGCACCCCGCCATGCGGGCAATGAGTTCTACCCCTGGGAGAATCGGCTGGAGTTCCCCGCTCTCGCTCAACTGGCCCTCAGGAAAGACGCAGACCACCTCCCCCGACTTGATGAGGTCCACCGCAAGGCGAATTGACCCCCTATCGGGCTCACCCCTCTTCACCGGAAAGGCTTGGAACCAGCGTATCACTTTGCCGAGGACCGGCATTTGAAACAGCTCATCCTTGGCCATAAAGAAAACTTGACGGTTGGTCGCACCTTGGACCAGCACAGGGTCAAGATCGCTTGTATGGTTCGCAAGGAGTAGCAAGCCGCCTTGCTTTGGGAGTCGACCTCGCCAACGAAATGGACCAAAGACGGTGAGAATGACCAACCCAACGAGCCTCAGCAGGGGAAGGCACCTCCTAGCCGTCACTCAACACCTGCGCTAAGGCCATCGGATATGCCTTATGCTCCAAAGCCAGCACCCTCGCACCAAGGGTCTCAGGAGTATCGTGTGGTAGAACTGGGCAACGAAGTTGCACGATGATCTCGCCTTCATCGTACCGTGCCGTTACCCGGTGTACGGTGCAACCACTCTCTTGCTCTCCCGATCTGATCACGGCTTCATGTACGTGAGAACCATACATACCCTTGCCGCCAAACTTGGGCAAGAGTGCAGGGTGAATATTCAGAATGCGCCCGCCCAGCTGTTCGATGACCACGGCAGGGATCAAACTCAAGTAACCGGCGAGGCATAGCCAATCTGCGCCAACGACTGCCTCAGCCAGTTCAGATGGACCAGATATTCTGGTCTTCACCCCGAGTTCCCTGGCCAATGTTAGGGCTGGAGCGGAGTCCGAACTGGCCAAGACGAGCCATGGAGTAGCCTGGACTTGCCCCGACTGCATGGCCTTCACTAGGGCCGCCATGTTTGAACCCCTTCCATGCTTGCCGACAAGAATCGCAACCTTTGGCCTCACTCGATGATTATTCACCAACAAGCGTCTGGCGATTTGGCACAGGGTTTGCCATCTGTGAAGACTATGGTCAGCGCTATGCTAGCGATTCCGGCGACATCCTGTCAGTGGACTTCGCCGAATGCGCCACTTTATACTGTGATTAGCGTTCGTCGCCAATGGCGGCGATGGGCCCTCACTCTTGCCGTCGGATCGCAACGGTACGAAACCGTCATTGAAGGCGATATTCAAGAAGAAAAGCAAGCAATGGTCGGGCGAGGTGACCGTATTGTGATCGTGGGCAGGTCTCACCCAGCTCAAGGGATCATCCGCATCGAGGATATTCGCAAGATTCTCCGCTAGAACCAATCTTCGTTCGTATCAACCGCAATCCAAATCAGCGTCCGAAAGTCATCTGGTGGGTTAGGTCGGTTCTTTCCATTGTTTGCCCGGTTGTCATAGACCGCCCAGTTTATGGAGCTATCATCGCTACTGTGCTTATCGGCAAAACGCCGAATTGCTGCTGACACATCGGATGCCGGGGCATCCGTACTAAAAAAGGCTTCGTCTCTAATCACCCGCCGATCCTTGACAAACGCATAGGTCGTCGGTGCCGTGTTTCGCATGATCATCACGTCCAAGGGCAGGGTTGTATCTTTGATCATGATGTCCAGCATCCATCTATCTCGCGTAAGCCGAACGCGCTCGTGGATGAGCCAAGCCGCTCCTAAGCCCACCAACAAGATGGGCAGAATGAAGCGCGCCTTCCAAAGGTTCTTCACCAACTACCTCCTATCGTCGATTTTGTCCCACAGGGGCTCCCAGCCTGTTGCAATGACTCAAAGACCACCTTCGCCTTGTTGCGAACCTCCGGGCCGAGATTTCGATGCCACCATGGCCCACCGCCCGGGCCTCCGTTCCACATCAACACAAAGGAGCCACAAGAGCCAACTTTACCGCTATTGCATTGGGGCAATGAAGTTGCCGCGAGCCACAGGGCCGCAAGCTCCATCGCCGCCGAACAGTTCTTCTTCATCAATTCGTGAAGCTCCCCGGGCGTGATGCTAAGCAGATCAGCATAGTGGAACCTCTTCAAAAGGTCCGGCTTACATTTCCTCAGCTTTTGAATTGCTACCATAATCGTCGCACCATTCTGCTGAACACACCCAACCGTTGGCGGCCCGAAGGGGCCGATTCCGTTCATGGGGATCAGGTCGTCTGAACCCCGCTTGTAAAGGGGATCGTGCTCCCACCAACTTCGTTCTGCCATGACCGAGGCGCAAAGGCAGTTTGCGCTCACCCCATACATCGCGGCCGCGGTACAACAGCCACCTCCTAGGGTTTTCCCGTAAACGTCGTGCGGCACCCCAAAGTCTTTGATTTGCAGCCAAAGGGCTTCCATTTCTTCCTTATGCATACCTGGCGTCGATGTTGGAAGCTCCTCGCGCTGGCTAGAGACAGCCAAGAACACCCCAACGCCAATCAAGGCCATTAGATTGGTTGCAAAGGCAACGGTCCTAACGGATGGTCGTGAACTCTCGCTCATTGAAACTCTTCTGGAATCGCACCACCTTCAACAATATCGGCTAGTTTGCGACCAACCCATGGGCCCAATTTAAACCCATGACCACTACAGGAACTAACAAAAGCTATCTGATCGGTGATCCATCCCACGCGAAACATTTCATCGGAGGTACTTGTGTAGATGCAGCTAGCCACCTCCTGCAGTTCGGGATCATCAACCCCAAAACGACGCCTGAGCGTCTCGCGTATTTGACCCAAGTGCGGAGCGTGGGGAATGCCAAGTTCATCCGGATTTGTAATAGGACCATGCTCATGGGCTCCGATCTTCGCCCCCGATTCATCCGATGGGAAGCCATACGCCAAGGTCGTGTCATCAATCCATACGGAACCGATAATCCGGGTCCGAACATACGCAAAAGTCTGACGTGTGGGCACCGCTGCAAGGTCGGGAACCAAGCGATTTACCCAAGCACCAGTTGCAAGAACCACGATATCAAACTCCTTGGCCAGATCATGTGGATCCGCTACATCGTGGACGAACGTCGCCCCTTTTGCAAGGGCCAAGGAATGGGTTGCTTGCAAGGCCAAGTCGGCCCTCACAAACCCAGCTTCCGGTGTAAAGATGCCCACCTCATCGGGTGTCAACTGGAGCCCGGACAGTTTCTCGGCACAAGGCGCTGGGGGCAAGACCTCATGGGGCACTCCGAGCGACGTAAGCGAGTCTACACTTTCTTGAATCTTCGACGAATCACGATTGCCAAAATAGAGTAAGCCGCATTCGGTCACCAATGATCTCCCGCACTCCGCTTCCAGTTCCGCCCACATTGGATAAGCTTCCGTCATCAATCCGGTCCAGAAGCGGCTGGGATAGGCCTTCCGAACAATCCGTGTTCGACCATGAGAACTACCTCTATCGTGAAACAGAGGAAACTGCTCAAAAACAGTAACTGCATGACCACGGTTCGCGACAAACCGAGCGGCACTCAAGCCAACGATCCCTGCGCCCACGACGGCGACCTTCATGCCCGGATCGCCTCGCCTGTTTGCACCCGCCAAAGGGCGGAGTACAGGCCCCCCGCTTGAACAAGTTCATCATGAGTACCCGCCTCGACAATCGTTCCCGATTCTAATACCCAAATCCGGTGCGCATCACGGACCGTCGAAAGTCGGTGTGCAATCACCATTGAGGTTCGGTTTCGGGTGACCTTTGCCAATGACCTCTGAATTGCAGCCTCCGTTTCATTGTCAACCGCACTGGTGGCCTCATCCAAAATCAAGATCGCGGGATCACGCAAGATTGCTCGCGCAATACTCAGCCGCTGCCTCTGCCCGCCGGATAGCTTCACGCCGCGTTCGCCGACAAACGTGTTATAGCCATCAGGGAGCGTCATGATAAAGTCATGCGCCTCCGCCGATCTTGCCGCGGCCTCCACCTGATCCTGAGTCGCTCCAGGGCGACCGTATGCAATGTTTTCAAACACAGTCCCGTGGAACATGAAAACATCTTGGCTTACGTAACCCATTGAGTTGCGGAGCGAAGCATACGAGAGGTCACGTACATCCTGGCCGTCAATCCTCACCGCCCCTTCACGGACATCGTAAAATCTCAAGAGCAACCGCAGTAGCGTTGACTTTCCTGACCCCGTTGCGCCAACGATCGCATGCGTTTCTCCGGCGGGAACTCGGAGCGAAATCCCTTTAACCACGTCACCGCCCTCACCATAGCCGAATCGCACGGCATCAAGCTCAATCTCACCTCGAACCGGCTCGGCTAGCTGCTTTGAACCCGGATTCATCATCGGTTGTTGATCCATCAATTTGAAAACACGACGGGTAGAGGCCATCGCGCGCTGGTACAAATCCAGCGTCTCGCCAAGTCGAGTCATAGGCCAGAGCAAGCGCTGAGTCATGAAGACGAGCACGGAATACATCCCGACCTCAAGCCGTCCGTTGAGCGCCATCCACCCCCCAATCACAAGTGTGCAGGAAAAGCCCGAAAGAATCACCATGCGGATCAAAGGAACAAAGGCGGAGCTGAACCGGATTGCTTCGCGATTGGCCTGCATGTAGTCATCACTGACCTGACGTAAGCGATCCGTTTCACGCTGTTCAGCCGTAAAGGCCTTGATTGTCGCAATACCACCCAGATTCGCACTCAGTGTCTCGCTAAGATCGGCTACGCCCTCGCGAACCCGTGAATACAAAGGCAGGAGCCGTTTCTGATACATCACCGAACCTAGAACGATCAGGGGTATCGGAAGAAAGGCGGTTGCCGTGAGCAAGAGTGAGCTGGCAGCAAACACTGCTCCGACCAGCACGATATTCCAAAATAGGTCAATCAGGCTGGCGGCTCCACCATCCAAGAAGCGCTCAAGCTGATTGATGTCGTCGTTCAGGACAGCCAGCAAGCCGCCACTGGTCGTATCCTCAAAATAGGCGATCTCAAGGCTTTGCACATGGTCATAAAGTTCGAGGCGTAGATCGTGCTGCATGGTCTGAGCCAGATTCCGCCAACCTACATTGCTCAGGTAGCCGAAAGTTGACTCCAGAATCCAGATGGCTGCATTCAGCACGGCAAGGATGACCAATTGCTGCCAGCGATCGGTGACGCCAATCAGGTTTGCGACAAAGGAGTCATTCCCTTTGACGATAACATCAATGACAACGCCGATAAGAATCTCCGGCGCGACATCCATCACCTTCCCCAAGGTTGTGAACAGGGATGCGGCTACGACCCTTCGCCGGTGCGGCTTGGCGTAGCGCCACAGGCGGCGAAGACCAGATGAATCGGGCGTCACGGCCTCATTGTGGCAGTGACGCCCGATTTGGTGAACGCTAAAGGCTATTTAGCCCGAATATAGGTGTTGTCGACGAATGTTTCGTACTTGTCGCCATCACCCATCGCCACATTCATGTTGAACCCGTCCTTCTTCTTTGTGAAGATCGTTCGGATCCGAGCCTTCTGCCCCATCAAGTCAATCACGGGGGTCAAGGTTGTGAGGACGTCGCCCTTCATATCCCCGGTACCCGTAATTGCCCCGCCTCCCATACTGTCAAACCAAGTTGCACTGTACTTTTGAGCGGCGGCGTCCCAACTCACCATCATCATGCCTTCCATCTTCATGCCCATGATGGTGCCCGATACCTCAACACGCATATGTTGCTTCATCAATGTCCATTGGCCCACCACGGTCGATTGGTCTTCTGACTTGATGGTCGGGTCTAGGATGAACTTCCCCTCAAGGAAGTTGAGAGAGTCAAGTTGCTTCGGTCGTTCCGCTTCTTGAGCGTAAGCGGATAGAGTTAGGGCGAAGGTTGAGAGCACAAGCATGTATTTCATCAAAGCCAATAATGGCTCAAGACCGCGCAATTTTTCAAGACACACCAACTAATTTAAGTAGGTCGTTCGTAGCGCTTGGAAGATACGTACCATTGCTTCGGTATCCAGTCGGCAATAGGCGAGCAAATCTGCCCGTATCTGCGCCGCCTCTGCAGGGCTAGTCTCAGGATCGATCATGCGTAGGTAAGCAATCTGCGCCGCCTGCCCATCTTTGATTGTGAGACCTTCGTAGCTAAAACCCTCCACTAGGCTCGGCAACGTTACCTTGATGGATATCTTGCCCTTGAAGCTAGGATGAAAGACGTTCTCCTTGATCGCCACCATTAGGTCCCACTGCTTGGCTCGTAAGAGTTCGTGACATTCCTTTCCTCCCGGAATCTCTGCACCGTTCAAAGCTCCAAGCTGCCGTTCTTCAAATGGAGAGTAATGAACCACGGAAGCCGCATTCGTCAATAAGGGTAGGAGGCTGGAACAGAAACTCTCTCGAGGATCTAAGGCATCGGTAGGGAGGTATTCAATATGCTGCCACTCGGACTCCGGCTGATCGGGTGCTTCGAGAACGTGGGCGGACCATTGAAACTGAATGTTCTCATACGGCTTCGTCCCGGGGAACAGGGGTAGTGCGGAGCCAACCGTTTCAAAGTCCAAGAACAGTGCAGGAAACTTAACCATATCAAGGGCGCGTTTAAGCGCGGGGTCAATATCAGGTACTCCGGACTGCATCGCAGCCAAAGTCCGCCTGGTTGATTCCTTTTGCCCTTCGTCAGCAGGCAAGTCCCTTGCGAACAAGATTCCTTTTTCTACCAAGGCGTCGGCATCCCTCCAGAAGATGTCCGGAATATGGAAGATCGTCCCTTCGGTAGCTTCGGGATGGCAACGATCCAGGTAGTCGCAGTCATCCGGGCGGAAGCACTTCCGAGCAAGGAACCGTGGTGGCCCGTCCTCGCTGGCCACCGCCTCTCTAGCAATGCGAACAGCGGCCTCAATTTTTGGCAACCATTTGTCCCGCTTCTCCCAAACCGACGCCACCCGCAGCAGCTCGTTAGGGTCGTACCCATCTCCCCCTGGCCAGCAGTATCCGGTGTTCACAAATCCAATACAGACATCCTGAATAGGTACACCACACCGCTCCAAAACGTATGCCTGGAAGAATGCCTCTTGTTCGTAGTCGGCCTTCACCGATGCCCCAGATTTAAACTCAATCAAGCGCCAGCCGCCCGGGATTCGCTCAAGGACGTCCACGCGAGTGACGAGGTCATCAACCTGGAAGGAAGCTTCAAAGAGGGCGTCCGCAACATCAGACGCTAGGGCGGCCTTGGTCAACTCCAGCCCATCTTTCCAAGGCAAGAGTAGCCCATTCGGGTAGCGCTGGCGTGCGATGTCCCCAATGCGGTTACCCATTGACATTCGCCACCGAGCCGTCTCATCCAAGGGTAAGCGAACCCGGTCGCTGTACCACGCAAGCCGAGGACATCGCTGGGCCAGTTTCACGGCGCGTTTGGTGACCGACATTTCGATCTTAGTTTAGCTCGGAGTCGTTAGTCTCGCAAGGTGGAGAAAACCGATTGGACCTTTCAAAGGTGGAGATTTACCGCCGCCGTTGCCACCTTCGGGTAGCTCATCATCGTCAACCGTACCCTTAAACTCTGCCTTTGTGGCACTCCAAATCTCAATGTCTCGAGCTGTAGAGAATGTGAAAGTCTCAGCTCGGACCGTGGTGCCATCAGAGAAGGTCGCCCGCACATCCTGCTGGTCAACCTTCCCAAGAAGCTTCATGCGCTCGTTCTCCCCATCCCACTCGGCGCGCGGCGCCCAGATCATGCGCCATTGGCCCTCAGGAAGCTCTTGTCGTGCCTGCGGTGATCCCGTAGCGAGGGCACGACGCTGTCCCTTGGTGTACCAATACTCGATTCGATCAGCCAGCACCCTCGCCGGATACTTGCGGCGGTTGTCTAGCGACCGAAGTTCATCGGTGCTCTTTGGGGGCTCGCCACCCCGGGCGATCTCGTCGGGCAGGACCGGTCGCATGGGCTGAAGGGGTTCCACCTTAACTCCCCTCTCGCTTTCAGGCTTGATGAGCATGTTCACCTTTCCCTCGAGGATCGCTCGACGCTCCTGGCGAAAAATGGTCACCCGATCGCAGAGCAAGTTTGCTTCTTGCCCGAAGTAGCGAACATTACCCGTCGCAACAAGAGTTTCGGGTCGTCCTTCTGCCGGTAGGTAGCGCTCAATCTTATCGGCACGAATCTCGACCTCCCCGTTCTTCGCTGTCGCCTTAAGGAAGGTCCATTTATCCTTCTCACCACTACTTGGCCCTTCACTGGTCAAGATCCAAGGTTTAGACTGAGCGCTCTGTTGGACCGGAACCTCGTCAATGCTGGCGACTGTACCTATCCAAGCAACTCGCCCACTATCCCATTTTTTTGTCTTGAAGTTGTACTTTAAATGTGTGGTCTCAATGTTCCCGGTATAGAACTTTCCGCGCACAGCCTCGGGTATCAACATCTCTCCCGAAAGATTGCTGTAGTCTAGCCGCTCGCCCTTGAGATCAAAGTCCTTGTTCCACGCTCGAATACTCTTCTCAAGGAACAGGCGCTTTACTTGGTCTTGCCATACTCCTCGGTCAGCAACAAATGACCACACCGTCTTGGCATCTTGCCGAAACG
>JADZDX010000026.1 GCA_020850835.1 Fimbriimonadaceae bacterium | reverse complement strand
TCAAGGTACAATTTTGTACTCGCAACGAGTTTTCTGGAGATATCTTGGCAAGTACCCCGGCGACGAAGACGAATGGCAAAGCAGACAGCGAAGGAACGCTGGCCCGCGCACAATTATCCAAAGACGACTATCTTGAGTTGCTCAAGCAGCTCTATCTGGCCCGATACTTCGATATCCGGCTCGCCAAAGAGAAGCGACGCGGCCGCCTGACCGGCACTTTGTACTCCAGCCACAATCAAGAAGCGATTTTGGTTGGCTCGCTTTATGGCCTCCGACCCAATGACTGGATCAGCCCGATTCACCGCGACATGCCGGCCTTCTTCCTGAAGGATCTCCGTGCGGGATGGGACAACAATGACCGCATGGGTCTCACCATCGAGGAACTATGCGCTCAGGTTTGGTGCAAAGTCACCAGCCCCAGCCGGGCCCGCGATAATTGGTCGCACATCGGTAGCAAGGCCAAGCACATTATCCACTCCACTTCGATGCTGGCGGGCACGATTCCGGCCGCCGCTGGCGTCGTTTATGCGGATCGCCTGAATGGGGGCGACTCGGTCGTTCTCACCTACAATGGCGAAGGGTCCACCGCCCAAGGCGTCTTTCATGAGGCCATTAACTTTGCCGCCGTCCACAAACTCCCGGTCATCACGATCGTAGAAAACAACCAGTGGGCCTACGGCACACCGAACCACCTCGAATACAGCCTGCCCGACTTCGCACGCCGAGCCGATGGATACGGTATCCCCGGCCTGATCGCCGATGGTCAAGACGTTCTTGAAGTTTACGATAAAGTGATGGAGTGCGTCGAATGGGCGCGCGCCGGTAAAGGCCCCAGCATCATCGAGTGCAAGACCTATCGTAGCTATGGCCACGGCGACCACGATGACGACCGAGCCGCCAAGTATCGCCCGCAGGATGAGATTGATATCGGCCGCAGCCGCGACCCCATCGCCATCATGAAGGAAACCTGTGTCGCAATGGGTTATCTCACTCAAGCCGAAGCGGACAAGTACAAAGCCGAGCGCAAGCACGCGACCGAAGCCAGCGACGAAGACTTCCCACCTGAAGTCGTCGAGTACGTTAAGCGCGGCGTCGAATTCGCTGTCAATAGCCCCTCCCCCGAGGGCCACGAGGGCGAGATGTGGGTTTTCGCCGAATAGATTAGAGTTTCGAATTCGGTGACCGCCCTCCCAACTTCCAACTCCCAACTAAAGAACCATGCCAACCGCAACAAACACTAAGAAGAACTACATCACGGCGCTCAAGGAAGCGATTGCCGAAGAAATGGGGCGGAACGACGATATGATCTGTATCGGCGAGGATATCGGCATCCTGGGATCGGCCTTCGGCACAACGGAGGGTCTGCAAGAGCAGTTCGGAACCGCCCGCGTCATTGACGCCCCGATCAGCGAGGCCGCGATCATCGGCACCTCCGTCGGTATGGCCCTGAACGGCAAGACCGTCATGATTGAGATGCAGTTCATTGACTTCATCTCCTGCGGTTTTGATCAGATCGTCAATATGATGGCGACGTACCACTACCGAACCGCCGGTGACGCCACCATGCCCATCGTGGTCCGGGGCCCCGCTGGAGCTTATTCAGGCGGCGCCCTGTACCACTCCCAAATGAACGAGGCGTGGTTCCTCAACTCTCCGGGACTTAAGGTTGTCTGCCCCAGCACTCCCTATGATGCAAAAGGGTTGCTGAAGGCGGCATTGCGCGACCCCAACCCGGTCATTTTCTACGAAATCAAGAATCTGTATCGGCTCCCGAAGATTGAAGAAGAAATCCCCGATGAGGATTACATCGTTCCCCTCGGACAGGCCAAGATCCGCCGCGAAGGCAAAGATATCACGATCGCCAGCTACGGGCAGAACGTCTACCACTGCCTAGATGCTGCGGCACACCTCGAGAAGCAGGGCTACGAAGCTGAAGTCATTGACCTCCGATCCCTAAATCCGCTGGATGAGAAGACCATCGTTGAATCGGTCGCAAAGACCAACCGTTTCCTCATGGTCAATGAGGCTCCGCGCACGTGCGGATTCGCCGGTGACGTGGTTGCCCGTGTCAGCGACATTGCCTTCGAGTATCTTGATGCCCCGCCCCTTCGGATTACCCGCATGGATACGCCCGTTCCGTGGGCCAAGAGCCTCGAAACCCACGTCTTGCCGAGCGTCAAGGAAATCGCCGATACCGCCCATCGGTTGATTACCTACTGAGCCTTACATCTCGGCGAAATGCAAAGCGAGGTGTTTTATGCCGACTAGAGTTTGCAATCCTGAGCGTGTAGAACAAAGCTATGCGCAAATCCGTCAGTATCCCGGCCCCTGATTGGGGTAGCATCAAGCGCAGAAAGCCATGGCCCTGAAGATTCTTGTTTGTGACGACGAGCGACATATCGTGCGATTGATCCAGGTGAACCTGGAACGCCAAGGCTATACGGTCGTAACCGCCTATGACGGCAAGGAAGGCCTAGAGAAGATCAAGGCCGAGAAACCAAATCTGGTTGTGCTGGACGTCATGATGCCCTACATGGACGGCTTTGAGGTTCTCAAGAATCTGCGACGTGAACCCGAGTTTGAGAGCCTTCCGGTAATCATGCTTACGGCAAAGGCTCAAGATAAGGATGTCTTTGAAGGTTATCACTACGGCGCAGATATGTATCTCACCAAGCCATTCAACCCCATTGAACTGGTTACATTCGTGAAGCGCATTGCGGCGGGCGGCACCGGTGCCGACGCCGGGCCCAAGCGCTACGACGTCTGATTCTCGCTAACCCGTTGTGCGCACAGCGTGACGAATCGCATTCGGCGCGATCCCAAAGCGGCGCTGGAACGCGCGGCTAAAGTGAGCCGGGCTCTGGAAACCCACTAAGCGGGCCGCCTCTGATACTGGCGTGCCTTGCTCGCTGAGCATCGCCCGCGCCTTCTCTAATCTCATCGCGATGAGGTACTGGTGAAAAGGATGCCCCGTGGCTTGCTTAAACAGGTGTCGGAAGTGTGACGTACTGAGCGAAAGTTGGTCCGCAACGTCCTCGTCGCATAGGGGACGGGCGTAACCTCGTTCCACCAACTTGAGGGCTCGATTGATCAACTGGTCGGTGGGAGCCTTTTCTTCCAGCAGATCGCCAAGAAGTTGCTCGGCAAGTTCACGAGCAACCTCCACGACTTGCTCAACGGTATCAACTTGATCAATGCGCCGCGCTGCTTCTAATTGGAACCGGTGCAGAGGCTTGCGGGTCCCGGCTTCCAGTTGCGCCGCCGCCACCACGGCGAGAAAAAGGAGAACGCTCCCCCGAGCCTCATCAAGAGGTTGCTCCGCTGCTGAGCGATAGAGTTGGTCGAGGGCGCGGGTGATCCGTACTCGATCGCCTACCCGTACCGCCACTCCCGCTTCCGCCAAAGAAACCCCATCGCCTCGCGCGCTGAACGGGCAGGAACGCGATATCTCAAAGCAAACCTCGAAGACCGTGGACGCTCCCGTAATCCGAATGGCATCCAAGATGCACTCGTGGGGCAAGTCCACACTCAGCCGGACGACTTGCCCAAATGGGCTGCTTCCCACGACCTTGCCGATGGCGCCGTCCCCCGGAGAGCATTCCTCGGCGCCATAGTGAGTACCGCGCCGAAAAATAGTGGGAGAGAGAATCGCCCGCGAGCTGAGGAATTGGACGGTAACTTTCGGGCCCTTGAAGACACCGACCAAATGAACCCGCAGGGTGGACGAGCGTTCCGGAGACGCAACCTCTAGGCTATCACCCTGCCAAGCTCCGGGGCCCGAAGGTTGCCAGATTCCTGATGGATCATGCGCCACCCACGAGTCCGCATGGGTCTTCTTAAAGTCGGCAACGTAGAGCGTGGGTCGAATCATTTCACCGCTGTCGTCGTGTGGGGCAGATGGCCAAAGATTGACTCGCGAAGTCCCGATACCCGGGGCGAAATCAGTTCGGCGTCGCGTTGGAAGTAGATAGGAATAATGACCGCATCCTGAAGGGCAATGTCTTCGGCTTGATGGTATAGCGAAAGGCGCTCTTCCCCATTGCTCATCACGTCCGCTCGGCTCGTCAAAGCATCAACCGCTGGGTTCGCGTAGCCAATGCGGTTCTCCGGGCCATAGCTGGCGAAGAAGAAGGACACAAAATTCTCGGGATCAAGGTAATCGGCCGCCCAACGCATGTGGAAGAACGGAATATCACTTCGATTTCGAGCCTCGAGGTAGGCCCCCCATTCCTTGATCACAATTTTGGTCTTTAGGTTCAGGTTCTTGGCGAGTTGGGTTGAGACGGCCTCGGTCACCAGTTTCACATCCGGACGGCCGTCTCGGCACCAAAGCTCTATCGTCGGAAGTCCCTTGCCCTCTGGATAGCCAGCATCCGCTAGGATCTTCTTCGCTCCCGCAACGTCGTACGGTAGCACCGCCGCCTTGTCGCGGTGCCCCATGACGCCCGGCGGAATGACGCCGTTGGCGAGCGTGTTCTGTCCGTCTAGCAGCTTGTTCACAAGCTGGTCCTTATCAATGGCCATCGCAATCGCGCGGCGAATACGGCGGTCCCTGAAGAGGGGCGTCTTCTGCGGGTTGAGGCCCACGTAGTGAACGGCTGGCCGGTCAAAGAATCGAAGTTGACCCTTTAGGGCCGGGTCCGCCTTGATCCCGGCCACGTCTTGGCGCTCCAGCGCAACCAAGTCAACTTCGCCCGTGCGATACATCGCAAGGCGGGTGACGCCGTCTTTAACGACCGGTCGCTCAATCCCATCCACCTTTGGCGCTCCGCCGTGGTAGTCCTTAAATGCCTTCAATCGAACGACCTGCTCGGGTACGAACTCCTGAACCGTGAATGGGCCCGTTCCGATCATTTCGGGTGCCTTGGCGATATTTGCCGTGGCGGGCACGCCATCCTTGGGCAGAATCGCCGCGCAGAGATAGGTGAACTTGCCCAGGAAGTAGGGGCGGGGCTTGTCAATCTTAATCACGACCGTGTACTTATCCGGCGTGGTGATGCCCGTGATCTCCTTGGCCTTACCATCCACCACGTCTTTTACTCCGACGATGTCGCCCATATAGGCCCCTGCTACGGCGCTCTTGATGGCAGGATTGGCGGCGCGCTCCAACGACCACTTCACGTCAGCGCTGTCCATCTCCTTGCCGTTGTGGAACTTGACGCCCTTGCGAAGGGTGAACGTATAAGTCGTTCCGTCCGGGCCAATGACCCATTTTTCGGCGAGCATGGGGATCACCTCGTTCTTATCATTCCAAGCAACCAATCCTTCGTAGACCTGTTGCAACATGTCGATCGTGTCACCATCCTCGACCGTTGCGGGATCAAGCGTCGTGGGATTGGTGGGAATCGGATAGCGGAAGATTCCAACTTTTTGCTGGGTTGAAGCCGCGTTCTTGCTGAACCCGCCTCCGCTTGAATTGCAACCGCTGAGCAGGAGCGCGAACGCGCTGATGGCAAGAAGGGTTTTGATCGTCATTTGCCTAGGCATAGTTGTACCCTTATTGGGTCTACGATTCTGGGGAGCGGTCTGTCGGTGAGGTTACGGCATTGTCCAGGCGGACCATCCACGAACAAAGCCCCAGTCCATCGGGATTGGGGCTTTGGGTGCGGGGGCAGGATTTGAACTTGCGACCTCCGGGTTATGAGCCCGACGAGCTACCAGACTGCTCCACCCCGCGCCGTGATTATACCTCTATGATGACAAGGGCGGTTAGCCGGCTTAACTCACCGGCTCTTCAACGCATCCCGTATTTCCGTCAGCAGTTCCACCTCGCTAGGGCCGGAGGGAGTTGCGGCCGCTTCCTTCTTGAACTTGTTTGCCATTTTCACAATGAGGAACATGACAAACATGATGAGGAGGAACTTGATGAACTCATCCACGAACACGCCCCATGACAGGACGGCGGCACCGTCGGCCTGAGCGGCGGCCAAACTGGGATATTCGGCGACCCCCGACTTCCCCGCCTTGAGGATGGCGAACTTACTGCTCATGTCGCCACCGCCTGCGAGCGCGATCCAAGGGGTTACTAGGTTACTGGTGAAGGCACCGACGAACGCGGCGGTCGCGGCCCCAATGACAAATCCAATCCCGACGTCAAGCAGGTTGCCACCCAAGGCAAAGTCTCTGAACTCTTTGAGCATGACAATCCAAAGACGTTCAGCTTCAAAAAAAGAAAGCCGAAACCATAAAGTTCGACCTACCATGAAAAAAACGAACCGATTAAATATCGTAAGTCGGCTTCTTGAGCCAAGCTTTCGGCAGGGGTCGAACTCCCGCCACAACCGAGGCAAACTCCTGAGTTTTCATGACCGAGGTTGCAACCTTGAGTCGAACCTTGCCCGTGGGAGTCTGGATCGTCACGATCTGAAGGTTGGGATTCTGGCTTCGCGGCTTCTTGGGCGCACGGAATTTCCATTGGCCCGAGTGTCGGTGCCGAATGTGCTTCGCGTTATTTCGCTGTT
>JADZDX010000025.1 GCA_020850835.1 Fimbriimonadaceae bacterium | reverse complement strand
TTTGAGGCCGCTCAGGAGGCTGGTGAAGACCCGATGGCCTTCGTGGATCGCATTAGTCAGACCTTCCGCGACGCCGCCGATGAACTGCAGATTGATTACGATGTCTTCTTTCGCACCACGTCGCCCGAGCATCGGGAAGCCGTTCAGGCGCTCTTCAAAGTCCTGCAAGAGAATGGCTTTGTGTACTTGGACAAGTACGAAGGGTGGTACGACGTCTCCGCCGAGACCTTTGTGCGCGAGAGCGAATTGATAGACGGCAAGAGCCCAGATGGTAATGAAGTCCGCCGCGTCAGCGAAGAAAACTACTTCTTTAAGCTCAGCGCATTTGCCGACCAACTCCTTGCCCACGCCGAGCAGAATCCAGAGTTCTGGCTACCGGCGGGCCGAAGGGCCGAAGTCGTCAGTTTCATCAAGCAGGGCTTGCGCGATGTTTGCATCACGCGTGGGAATCCCGGCTGGGGGATCCCCGTCCCCGGCGACGAATCGAAGGTCATCTATGTCTGGTTTGATGCGCTCATTAACTACTTAGCCGCGAGCGGATGGCCCAATCCCGGTTGGGAGAAGCTCTGGCCTGCCGATGTGCACTGGATGGCGAAGGAAATCTATGTCCGCTTCCACGCAACCCTCTGGCCTGCGATGCTGATGGCGGCAGGATTACCGCTACCAAAGACGATCATCGCGCATGGCTGGTTTACGTTTAACGACGCCAAGATGAGCAAGTCCAAAGGGAATGTGATCGCCCCCCGCGATCTAATTGAGCACTTTGTTGCCGCGGGATGCACACCAGAAATAGCCATAGACGTTGCTCGATTCGCCCTGATTCGTACCCTGCCTTTCGACAATGACTCCAACTTCGCGATGAGCGAGATTGAAAAGCAGTACAACGCTGGCCTCGCCAACGATCTCGGGAACGCCCTCAATCGCACCATTACCATGGTGCACAAGTTTGCGGAAGGAAAGGTCCCCGATGCCCCGTTGGACGCGGCGATGATAGACGCCATTGACCGAGCAAAGGCAAGTGTTCGGGCCGCCAATGAGGAACTTCGCTTTCACGAATCGCTGGAGGCAACCCTCGAGTTGGTGCGCGAAATGAACCGATTTATCGCGGATCGAAAGCCTTGGGACTTGGCCAAGAATGCCGACGCCTCTTTACCTTCCGTGCTCGCAACACTGCTCTTCGCCCTTCGGAGTGTGGAGGGTCTGATCCGACCGATCATGCCGAACACGGCAAATGCCATGCTGGCCCAGCTCGGATACGATTCGAGCGGCGCAACGAGCCTATTCACTCAAATCGGAGATACTAGTCGCCTAAACCAAGGCGCAAATCTCGCCGAACCGACCCCAATCTTCCCGCGATACCAACCCCCAAAAATGGAAACACAAACCCCGCCTCAGCCGAACACTGAATCCCAAAAAACTGAAAACCAGTTTATCGACATCACCGACTTCACAAAGGTGAATCTGCGGGTCGCCCGCGTTCTCGAGGCCGAGGCCGTCCCGGACAGCGAGAAACTCGTAAAACTCCAGGTGATCATCGGCGAGGAGCGGCGACAAATCATTGCTGGCATCCTCAAGAGCTACGAACCCGCCAACCTTGTCGGTATGCAGATCATCGTGATCACAAACCTAAAGCCACGCAAACTCGCCGGCTTGGAAAGCCAAGGCATGGTCCTCGCTGCCGATGGCCCGGATGGCAAAGCCATCCTCCTAACTCCCGAATCCGAGTCCCCCGAAGGCGCTAACGTCCACTAACCGCGGAGGATTGGCAGCTTGGCACAAGCCTCCTTGCCTCCAAAGCATCCAGTACCGAAAGCAACTCCGTAACACTCGTAGCCCGCTTCACCAAATCAAAGTGCTCAAATGACCCGTGCTTTGTGGCCAGTGACATCCACTGTTTGATGCGGTGCAGAGACTTGATGTCGGTCCCCGCTCGGGCGACCAATCGGCAGAAGTGTTGGTTCCACACGGCACCGGGATCGGGATTCTTGACCTCCAGCCCTAATTCGGCGGCAATCTCATGCGACAACCTGGGATTCGCCAACGCTCCCCGTCCAATCATAAAGTGCGAGCCTCCGGTCTGCTCCCGGCAAAGTTTGAAGCCATCCAAATCCCAGATATCACCATTAGCCACGACCGGGATCCCAAGTCGTGCCCGAACTTGCCCAATCGGTTCCCAGTAGACTGGCGGCCGGTAGCCCGCCGTCCGCGTGCGGGCGTGAATGGTCAGCCAAGCCGCGCCACCTTCCGCGGCCTTAGCGGCATTCTCGTGAATGTCCTCAATCGAGTCCCAGCCCAGTCGGAGCTTCGCCGAGACCGGCACATTCACAGCCGAGACCACCGCCGCGACAACGTCCCGGATTCGGCAGGGCGATCGAAGGAGCGAGGCCCCTCCATCATGCCGATTGACAACCGGAGCTGGGCAACCAAAATTAATATCTATAGATCGTGCCCCAACTTCCACCGCATGGCGCGCGCTTTCGGCCATCAAGTCCGGGTCTCCACCTAAAATCTGAACCTGGACCGGCAGCCCCGAAGTCGTCCGTCCCCCCGTCCCCAACTCCGGAACCTCGCGCAAGAAAACGCGTCCCAGGACGGATTGGTGAGCCACCCGAACAAACTCCGAAACGGAGTAGGAAAACGCTGCGAATCCGCCCAGAAAGTCCCGCATCACGGCGTCCGTAATGCCGTCCATTGGCGCAAGGGCTAGGCAAGGGCCTTGGAGGGGGTTCATCTAACGTCGGGCCGGAATTGGCTGCGTGAATCCGTAAAGGTCCTTCACATCGCCAAGGACGGGCATGAGGTCCAGGTCTTCGCCGATCCCTTGCTCGATCGCTTGTTGATAGATGTACCGAAGACCGCTAAAGTCCTCAAGTCCAAACCCCACCGAATCGAATACGGTGATCTGCTCGTCACTCTCGCGGCCATTTCGAGGGTCCGACAGGACTTCCCATAGTTCGGTGACCGGGAAATCCGCCGCCTGATGCTGGATCTCACCCTCAATCCGACTTTGCGGCGCAAACTCCACGAACACCTTACTACGTTGCAAGATAGCCCCTTCGAGTTCGGTCTTCCCCGGACAGTCACCGCCAATTGCGTTCAGGTGCATCCCTGGCTCAACCATGGAATCTTCCACGATAATCGCTAGCTTCTTGTCAGCGGTGCAGGTAGTGATAATGTCCACCCCATTCACCGCATCGTTAATGGTGGAGTGCGGGATCAATTTCATTTGGCCACCCAAGTTGCGGACCAGCTTATCGGTCGCCTTAGGGTCAAGGTCGTAAAGGTGAAACTCCTCAATCCCCAACAAGTGATGGAAGCCAAGGCATTGAAACTCGGATTGTGCGCCATTGCCAATCATTGCCATGGTTCGGCAGTCCTCACGAGCAACGAGCTCTGCTGCGAGCACACTGGTGGCCGCGGTCCGCAGGGCCGTCAAGATCGTCATTTCCGAGAGCAACAAAGGCCAACCCGTCTTGACCTCACTCAGGGCTCCAAAGGCCATGACTGTCATCAAGCCTTGCTCAATATTCTTGGGGTGGCCATTCACATACTTGAAGCTGAAGTGATCGTGATCCGATACGGGCATCAACTCAATAACGCCGAGATCCGAGTGGTTGGCGGTACGGGGCGACTTCTCAAAATCATGCCACCGCCCAAAGTCCTCGCGGAGGTTATCGCGGATTCCCCTGATGGCTCCAACAATGCCAACTCTATCCATCAAACGCCGCATGGCGGGAAGGTCAATATATCGAGTGGCGGGCATAGCAATATTATGAATGGTTCCGCCGCCAGGGCCCATAATGAAGGGCATGAAGACCCGCCCCCTTGGAAAATCCGGCCTAAATGTCAGTGAGATCAGCTTTGGTTGCTGGACGATGGGCGGCCTCAACTGGGTAAACGGAACTCCAAATGGGTGGGCGAATGTGGACGAGGATGAGGTCACCCGCGCCGTTAAGGTGGCCCTTGACGCGGGCGTCAACCACTTCGATAATGCCGACGTGTACGGCAATGGCCGGGCCGAGCAAATGCTCAGACGGGTACTAGATCGCCTCGGTGTTCAAAGCGAGAGCGTCATTATCGCCACCAAAGTCGGGCATTTCCCCGGCACGGCCGCCCATGCCTACGAACCAGCCCACATTCGCCACCAATGCGAGCAGTCACTCATCAACTTGGGACGCGATCACATTGACTTGTACTACTTCCACCACGGCAGTTTTGGCGACCGACTGGAGGAAGCCGCCGAAACCATGAACGCCCTCGTTCGGGAAGGCAAAGTGCGCTTCGTTGGCCAGAGTGCGTACAGTTTCGAAGACTTCGCCCGGGCGGTCCCGGTCGTGAAACCAGTGGTCTTGCAAAGCCGGGCCCATGCGCTGAACGATGAGTTCATTCGGGCTGGTTCTCCATTACAGACCCTGATGGAACAGCACGAACTGAGTTTCGTCGCCTTCTCGCCCCTGGCCCAGGGATTACTCCTTGATAAGTTCGACCCGAAGAACCCCCCTCAATTTGAGGAAGGTGATTATCGAAGGGGGCGAGCCGACTTTGAACCCGCGAACTTCGAGCGACTCAAGCCCAAACTGGCCAAACTCAAGGAGAGATTTGGTGATTCGGTAGATGCCTTGGCCGCCGTGGCCTTACAGTATGTTCTGGCTCACCCCCATGTCTGCTGCGCTATCCCCGGGTTCCGCAACGACCGGCAAGCGGCGTGCAACGTCGCCGCCGACCAACTCACCTTAAGCACGGAGGACGTGAACTTCATTCGTCAAACACTGCAAACGGATTCCTAATCCGATACACTAGAAAAATGCGCTGGCAAGGGAGAGAAGAGAGCGACCAAATCGAAGATCGCAGGATGTCAGGTGGCGGCAAAGCCGCTACCGGTGGCATAGGACTGATCGTTGTTGCCCTGATCGTCATGGCCTTGGGGGGTAATCCCATGCAGGTCCTACAGGCTGGTGCCGGTGTGCCCGGGGGTGGTGGCGAATCGAAGCCCTTGACCGAAGAAGACAAGGCTTGGAAGGAATATGTTGGCGTTACATTGAAGGACACGGAGAATGTCTGGGGCAAGATTTTCTCTGGTTCCGGCGAGTCTTATCGCAAGCCCAAGCTCGTGATGTTCCGCGACGCGACCCAAAGCGGGTGCGGCTACGCCAGTTCGCAGGTCGGGCCCTTCTATTGTGGCGAGGACGAGACTGTTTACATCGACACCAGCTTTTTCCAACTCATGAAGGATCGGTTTGGAGCCAAGGGTGACTTTGCCCCGGCCTATGTGATTGCCCATGAGGTGGGTCACCATGTACAGAAATTGTTGGGCACGATGGGCAAAGTCAACGAGCGCCGTTCGCAGGTGAGCGAACGCGATGCCAATGCCCTCAGCGTTCGTCTCGAACTCCAAGCTGACTTCTACGCCGGATTGTGGGCAAAGCACGCGGCTCAAGCCGCGGGTATTGATCAGCAAGATGTCGAAGAAGCGCTTGAATGCGCCAATGCCATCGGCGATGACACCCTACAGCGCGAGGCTCAGGGCCACGTTGTCCCCGATAGCTTCACCCACGGAACCAGTAAGCAAAGGATGGAGTGGTTTATGCGTGGCTGGAAATCGGGTGATCTCAACCAAGGGAACACCTTTGGGGCTTCGAGCCTGTGAAGCCGGTTGCAATCATTGGCGGCACCGGAATTGGTTCGCGGTTGGCGGCGATGGGTGGAACCCCTATCCTCGTCCCCACCGAGGATGGTCCTTTGCGGGCCAAAAGAATCGAGCATGATGGACAGACCCTCTATTTGATTCAGCGGCACAGCGCCGGTCACAAGACGCCGCCTCACAAGATCAATTACAAGGCAATTGCCCGCGGAGCGAAGGCCCTCGGGGTCGCGGGGGTAATGTCGAGCGCCGCTGTTGGGTGCTTGCGCGCCGAATGGCCCGTCGGTTCATTTATCGCCTGTTCCGATTTCTTTGACTTCACCTACCGCCGCCTGACGATGTGGGACAGGGAAGTCAAGCACGTGGACTTCACGATGCCCTTTGATCCAGTGGTGCGCGCTGCTCTTCTTTCTTCGGCATCTAAGCTTGGCATGAGCCTACAAGAAGAAGGCCTGTATGTGAATCTAGACGGGCCACGCTACGAAACCCCGGGTGAGATCGAAATGCTGCGCAAACTAGGTGGTGACATTGTGGGCATGACGGCGGCTACCGAAGCTATCGCCTTCCGCGAACTCGGAGTCCCTTATGCTTGCCTAGCCGTCGTGACCAATCATGCCGCCGGCATGGGCGCGGCAGAACTTGGTCACGAAGAGGTTGTAGAGGTCATGGAAGCTGCGGGGGAGAAGGCCGTCCGGCTCTTTCTGGAGGCGGCCCGTGGACTCGGGTAGGCGAACTCTCAGCCTAGCCCTCTATCTTTGTCCGGGAATTGCCGGCAAGACCGTGACCCGTATGCTTGTCCGGAACGAGACTCTGGGAATCAGCCTCGCCGAGTTCCTCGCTATGAGCGAGGTCAGCCTGCGCGAAGAATACGGCCTCAATCAAGCGACGGCGACGGCATGGCGAACCGGGCAATCTGACCTCATTGAAGAGGCCAAGGTCCTGGGAGGCAAGCTAGACAAGCACGCCGTCGGGATCATCACGGGGGCCGACGCCCACTACCCAGAATTGCTGGAGGAGTTCGACGCAGACCCCCCCGGCGTTCTGTTCTTCCACGGCAACCATAAGCTCCTCAGCGCCAAGACCTTTGCGATCTTAAGCTCCCGAAAGTCGTCGCCTTCGGCACTCGATCACGCTGAGCGACTCGCCGAAGAGGGTGTCCTCGGCGGCGAGATTCTCGTAACGGGTCATGGCACTCCTGAATATGAGCGAGCGGCCGTCGTTCCGCTTCGATGGGGTTCGCCCCGCGTGATGTGCCTCGATCGCGGGCTTTTTGATGCTTTGGGCCCAGAACTAAAAGATGAGCCGTTTCGCGCCGCCCGGCTCTGGCGCTACCAGTTTGACCGCAAGACCGATCTTGCCATCTCACTGGCCCACCCGGAGAAGGGATTTCTGCCCGGGGCGAATGCCCGGCGTGACCGGCTGATCGCCGGCCTCGCCAAGCGACTTGATTTTGTAAATATTGCCCCCGGTGGCAATATGGATAAGATCGCCCGAATGGCTCTCAAGGCCAATCGCCCGGTAAGGGTCCTTGATTCCTTTCTCGGATCGCGGGAGTGGATGCGCTACGGCGCCTCCATGCTGGACCCCTGATCATAACGACTTGTGCATGGACCAGTGGGGAATCCCGACCTCCATAAACTCCTCCCCTTGAACTTGGTATCCAAGCCTTTCGTAGAAGGCGACCACATGGGCTCTCGCATGGAGCACCATTCGTTCTACCCCTCGATCCCGAGCAAACCTCTCACTTTCAACGACAAGTTCTCGTCCAAAACCTAGACCTTGCCACTCAGTCGCCACCGCCACTTGACGCATCTTGAAGGCAGCTTCCAGATGGGCTAGGGCTAGGCATGCCACCACCTCACCCTTCAGCAAAGCCACCAGGTGGTGCTGATCCCATTCCGCTGCCAACTCCTCGTCGGTGAAATCCAAACCTAGGGGAAGCCGCAGGATCTCGCGCCTCAGCTGAACAGCGCCGCCGTATTCATCGGACCCATGAGGCACCCATTTGAGTTGGAAACTCATGGTAGCAGTGTACAATCTAGTCCTTGCCCGCCTTCAACATTGGACCGGTCCCCATCGAGAATCGCCTGATTCTAGCCCCGATGGAGGACGTCAGCAACCTTCCCATGCGCACAATCGCGAAGCGTATCGGTGGGCCTGGCCTGATGTTTACCGAGTTCGTCAGTGCGATGGCGATTCACTATAACGCCAAGAAGACCTATAAAAAGTTGGCAATTTCTGATACAGAACGCCCCCTTGGCATCCAGATATTTGGCGGCGACCCGGAAACAATGGTCGAAACCGCAAAGGTGTGTGCCGATGCGGGTTGCGACGTTCTCGATATCAACATGGGCTGCTGGGTACCCAAGGTGGTCAAAACCGGTTCAGGGGCGGCCTTGCTCAAGGATGCTGACCTCGCCACGGAGATCGTCTCCAGGGTGGTACGCGCCGTACCAATCCCGGTCACAGTTAAAGTCCGGGCGGGTTGGGACTATTCTTTGTTCGCCGCTCCCGACCTTGCCCGCCGATTCCAAGACGCCGGCGCCCAAATGATCACCCTTCATGCCCGGTTCGCCAAGCAAGGCTTCGACGGGCAGGCCGACTGGGACCTCATCCGCGCAATGCGAGAATCCGTAACCGTGCCGCTGGTTGGCAATGGCGATGTCAAAACACCCGATGATGCAGAGCGGATGCTCCGAGAGACCGGTTGCGACGCCGTAATGGTAGGCCGTGCCGCTATCAGTAACCCATGGGCGCTCCGCGATATACGCCTTCGACTTTCGGGTGAACCACCCCTACCGCCACCAACCCTAACCGACCGGATCGCGACCGCCCTAGAGCATCTTCGCCTCATGATTGAGTACGAGGGTGATGAACTGAAGGCGGTGCGACATCTTCGAGGTCAGGTTCCAATGTACATCAAGGGCGAGCCGGGCGCCGCCGAAGTTCGCGGTCATCTGACCCAGTGCAATAGCTACGACGAGATGGCTTCGATTCTGGCCGACTTTGCTGACCGGTCAAACAAAGTAAGAGAGACCCTAGCCAGTCACTAGGGTCTCCATTTTTCAACGGCGCGAATTAGCGTCGAGGTCGAAACTTCGCGTTGCCTTCTTCGCCTTCTCCAGAAGACTTCTTAGGGAAGCCATCCGATGCATCCGCCGACTTCTTACCACGGGCCGGGCGCATTTCAACTGTAGCCTTCACGGGCGCGTCGTTTGACTCGCCTTGATCTCGGTCTTCACGTTGGTAGCCTCGGTCTCCTCGATCGCCTCGATCTCGACCACCTCGGTCTCGGTCACCATAGCCACCTCGACCGCCTCGGTCTCGATCTCGACCTCCAAAGCCGCCGCGTCCACCGCGATCACGACCCTCGCTACTTCGAGTCGGTCGAGTATTGGGATCGGCGTTGGCATTGCCGGCAAGAGCTGGGATTTCCTGAGCCACGCCAAGCGCAGTCAGATTAACCCGCCCTTGGGCGTCAACCTCGTAGACGCGAACATTGAGCTTGTCGCCCACGCTCACAACGTCATCGGGGCGTCCTGGGGCCGGTACCGCCAGCAGCTCGGTGGGAACCAGCCCATCCTTGCCGCCCGGCATCTCGACCAATGCGCCCTTGCCCATCAATCGGGTGATCGCTCCGCTGAACTCCATTCCAACTTCAAGGGAAGCAGTCAGAGCACGGATTTGCTCAATGGCGGCTTCGGCGAGGTGGCCCTCGTTCGAAGCGACAAGCACGCGGCCGTCCTGTTGAACATCAATCTGGCAGCCAGTTTCCGCCGTCAGCTTTCGAATGGTCGCGCCACCCGGTCCGATCAACGCGCCGATCTTCTCGGGATTGATCTGGATAGTGGTAATGCGTGGCGCATTCGGATTGATCTCGGTTCGTCGAGCCGGCATGGCTTCGTCAATAACATCGAGAATCTGCATGCGCGCCTTGAGGGCTTGCTTCAATGCATCAGAAAGGACCTTTTCGGGAATCCCGTCCAGCTTGGTATCCAGTTGAAGCGCCGTGATTCCATCTCGCGTCCCCGCGACCTTGAAGTCCATGTCACCGCAGAAGTCTTCCATGCCCTGGATGTCGGTGAGGACCTTAAAGGTCTTGCCGTCCGACATGAGGCCCATGGCGATCCCCGCGACGGGAGCTTTGATCGGCACACCGGCATCGAGCAGAGCTAAGGTGGACCCGCAGACCGACGCCATCGAGGTGGAGCCGTTCGACTCCAAGCACTCGCTGATGAGCAGGATCGTGTACGGGAAGTCCGGGTCTTCCATCGGGATGACCGGAACCAGAGCTCGTTCGGCAAGAGCCCCGTGACCGATCTCTCGACGACCGGGGCCACGCATTGGGCGAGCTTCACCAACCGAATATGGTGGGAAGTTGTAGAAGTGCATATAGCGCTTGCTGGTCGCCGGATCAAGGCCGTCGAGCGTCTGCGAATCGCCGGGTGTTCCAAGCGTTGCCACGGTCATCACCTGCGTCTGACCGCGAGTGAAGAGGCCAGAACCATGAACCTTCGGCAAGATGCCTGGAATCGCTTCAAGATTTCGGATCTGGTCCAGCTTTCGACCATCAGGTCGCTGGTCCTTCTCAATGATTAGCTTACGGACGGTCGCCTTGACGACCTTGTCCACCGCTTCATTGAGCTGAGCGAGAATCTCTGGCTCATCGGCGTGCTTGGCTTTGAGACCAGCCGTAATTTCTGCCGTTAGTTCGTCCAGCGCGCTTTCGCGGCTCATCTTGTCGGCATTGCTCAAAGCTGCCGCGATGTCCTTTTCGTGCGATTTCTTGATGCTTTCGATCAGCTTTTTGTCAATGATATTGAGCGGAATGTCTCGCTTGGCCTTACCGGCTTCCTTGGCGAAGATCTCCAGTTCCTTGCAGATCTGTTGGATCGCCTTGTGAGCGAATTGCAGAGCTTTGGTCATCAGTTCTTCGCTGACTTCCTTGGCACCGGCTTCGACCATGCTGATTGCTCCCTTGTGGCCCGCAACGCAGAGGTCAAGTTCACTTCGCTCAATCTCCTCGAATGAAGGATACAGAATGAACTCGCCATCAATGCAGCCGACGCGAACGCCCGCTACGGGGCCGTTGAACGGAATGTCGCTGACCGCTAGCGCGGCACCGGCCGCGGTAATCGCAAGGACATCGGGCGGGCAATCAAAATCAACGCTGAAGGTAGTTGCAATGATCTGAACGTCATTGCGCATTCCTTCGGGGAAGAGGGGGCGCAGAGGTCGGTCCATGAGTCGCGACGACAAGATGGACTTGTCGGTCGGTCGGCCGCCTCGCTTTTGGAATCCGCCGGGGATCTTGCCTACGGCGTACTTGCGCTCTTCGAAGTCGCAAGTGAGGGGGAAGAAGTCGAGCCCGACTCGCGGGTTCTTCGACATGGTCGCGGTGGCGAGAACAACGGTTTCGCCCATCCCAAGCAGGACGGCTCCACCGGCTTGCTTGGCGACGCGACCCGACTCGATGCTGAGGGTCTTGCCCCCAACTTCGAAAGTATGGGTGTGAATCATTTTTTAACCTTCGCTAGAATTAGCGAGGCTTAACTTCACGAATACCGAG
>JADZDX010000024.1 GCA_020850835.1 Fimbriimonadaceae bacterium | reverse complement strand
TGGATGCTGCCATGCATTCGCAGTTGGATCGAATGTTCGAGGCACATTCGGTCTTGCGAAAGGACTTCGAATCATTTGCCCAGACCATGGAAGATTTGGATGGATCCCTTGCAAGCGATGTGCCCGTCCCCGACAACCTTCATGACCTGATTACCGCCCGGTTGGATCGTGCGGTATATGAGGCCGAACGAGCCAAGCCGGCGGGGTTTGCTGGGTTCTGGCAGAAGGTTGCACTGGGTGGCCTAGCCTTCGTCCTTGTGGGCGGAGCGGCCCTTTCGATCCTCAATCGAGGAAGCAGCGGTGAGATCCAGGCAGGTGCGGTTCCGACCCAAATCAATCGTTCGGCTGACGCCGAGTTACGCGTTGAGGCGGATCACAAGGGTGCATTCCTGCGGTTCCACCCGCGGACAGATGAAACCGTAAAGATTGTACGACTTCCCGATGGCGCGGTAGTTCAGACCTACAAAGCTGGACCAAGGCAATCGCTTGACGTCCCGCTATACAACAAGAATGAGCAGGCCGTAGTCTTACGGATTGTCGCTGAGCCGAGCCATAAGGGCTTTACCGTGATCATTCCAGGCTCGGTTCGGAAGTCGGTATTACAAGGCGAAGGCAATGTGATTCAATTCGCCATTGCGATGAGTTCGCACTTCGGGCGTCCGGTAACCTTGGACACAGAAACTCCTGAGGCGATTGTCCGATGGCGCCTGAATTCGGAGAATATCACGCGGTCCTCAGCGACCCCAGGTGATCTAGCGGTTGAGCTTAAGAACGAGCTAGTACGAATCCGATACTAGCTTATCGATACCCTTGGCTCAGGCGTTCGCGGGTTCGCAAGAGTGATTCCACGCGGCGTGCCGCCGCCAGCATCAGCGAGAGTTCGTAATCCTTCGTGGAAAGCCACTCAGAGAATGTGCCTTTCTTGGTTTGAGCGATGTTGAATATGCGCTTCATCCTCATCCTGTCTCGTGACGTAACGCCGGGTTGCCTGAGAATATGCATGAACTCGCGCTTGAGGAGGCGCCCGAGTCGTTCTTTGTCCTCGGGATCAGTTGTTGGCTTGCCGGCTCCAGCATAGGAGATGCGCATCCAGGCGGCGTTTTCAAAGCTCAACGACATCGCTAGAGAGTTAAGATCACTTTCCCTGGCAATGCGTGATAAATCAAGGGCCACTCGATACCTTGATAGGCTCAGGTCCTTATTCCCATCGTGAAACGCCTCATCACCCAGGCGAATCAGGTGTCCAATGACAACGTTACGGGCGGTTAGGATTTGCCCCTTGATGCCATCACGGGTCGTATCGCTGGATCGTACGCTAGGTAGCGGCATCAAATGCCCGGCTTTGTACTCACTGAGCCAGACTTTGGCCGATGCCTCCACGTTGTCGGCGCTGGGTAGGGTTTTCAACGCCATCATGTTGGTTTGCGTGACCGTTACCGGAGCCGCATAAGCTGCGATCTTTCGACCAAGAATCGGGCCGAACTCCGGGTTCGGAAAGCTATCTGGCGTATGCCCACTGATAGCGAGCAATCCAGTTCCCGACAGCGGAACAATCAAGGCGACAGCACGCATACCTCCAACAAAGATGCCCACGAACTCTTGTATCGGTACATCTTGGTGATGGGCTTATGGCAGAATTGCCGGATTCGATGGGACTAAAATGCTTCATGGCAAGTGAAGTCGTGCGATACAAGCCGGGAGAAGCGATTCGGTGGCTGGAAACGGGGTCCGAGAAGATCAAGAAAAGCGCCATGCAGAAGGCACAGAGCGTGATTCGTAGGGAGGGGGCGAGGAGTATTGGTCGGGATGTTCGCGAAGTAGCCGGGGCGCTGTTTGGGGCCGGGTCGGCCGCCATGGCGGATCTAGCGCATCGCCAAGCTACGGCCAGTCAGTACGTACTTGATGAGCGGAGCTTCGACGTTGTGAAACCCACGGGCACGAAGCGGGTGTCGTATGATGAAGTGAAATCCATCCGGATGACTGGTGAACGAGCCATTGTAGAGCTTCGCCATGGAGCGGTGACAATAAAACCCTTCGCCTATTTGGTGAGCGGTCGGGTCCGGGTGCCCGTGGGCTGGACGCGCAATAATATTGAGGTGGGTTACGAACTACTCATTGAAGAACTTGCCGCGCGATGCGATCTTGAGGTTGAGATAGATTGACCGGCTGGCAGCACCCCTACCCGGCCGACTACGGTGACGCCTTAGAATTGGCGCTGGTCGAGGATATCGGGCCTGGTGACCTTACAGCTGCATGCCTTGACCCCAATCTCAACGTTCGAGGATTCATCGAGGCTCAAGCAACGGGCATTGTCTGCGGTGTGGGTATTGCCGCAGAATGCCTGTCAGCGGTAGCCGAGGTTGAGGTACTAATCGAGGACGGAGATGCGGTTGAGAGTGGAACTCCCGTACTGAACCTGGAGGGACCCGCAGTAGGGTGCCTTTCACATGAAAGGGTGGCACTCAACTTTCTGATGCATCTCAGTGGGATTGCGAGCCTGACTCACCAGTTTGTTGAAGCGGTGAAAGGGACCAAGGCCAGTATTGTGGATACCCGTAAGACTCTGCCAGGAATGAGGAGCCTGCAAAAATACGCTGTTCGGTGTGGCGGAGGAAGGAATCACCGCATGGGGCTCTACGATGCCGTGATGATCAAGGACAACCATATCCAGGCTTGTGGTTCGATTTCGAAAGCCGTTGAGCGAGCTCGAAAAAGGATTCCCCATACCGCAAAAGTTGAAGTTGAAATTAGCCGCCTCAGTCAGCTTGGCGAAGCGGTCAACGCAGGAGCTGACATCATCATGCTGGACAACATGTCTCCCCAAGACATGGCGGAAGCCGTTAAGAAGGTGGCGGGTAAGTCGGTTCTCCTAGAAGCGAGCGGTGCAATCAATCTTACGTCGGTCCGCGCGGTTGCCGAAACAGGGGTGCACCTGATCAGCGTGGGCGCGCTGACCCATAGCGCCCCGGCCTTACCGCTGCACCTAGAGTTGTCCTAAACCTCGCTTCAGTCGAAAGGTAGCACGGCCATTTCGGCAGCCATGACTTTGCGAGTCTTGCGCTCTAATGGCTTGGCCTCATCGAGCACGGCAAGCGCAGTTGTTTGTTGGAGCTCGTGGATTTGGCGGGCGCTCGGCAAGACACGATTCTCAAGCGAACCCACCATGTCGTTGTACGCTCCAACGGCATTATCAAGATTCTTGCCCACCCGAGCGAAGTGCTCGGACATCTTGACTAAACGAGTGTACAACTCGGCGCCTGCATCGGCAATTCGCTGAGCATCCTTCGCCAACGCTTCGTTACGCCAGCCAAAGCCCACGGCGCGCAGGATTGGGATGAGCGTGAGCGGTGTGGCGAGAAGGACCTTTTTTTCGGCACCGAACTCAATGAGCGAGCTGTCTTGCTCCACCGCCGCGCTCAGCATGGGCTCTGTGGGCATAAACATCACGACCATCTCGACGTTCTGCCTGAACTCCTTGGCGTAGTTCTTGTTGCTGAGTTCTTCAACCCGGCGGCGCACGTGTCGCGCATGATCCGCAAGTAAGGCGCGCCGCTGGACCTCATCCTCGCATTCCATGGCGTCCAGATAGGCGATGTTGGGAGCCTTTGCATCAACCACGATGGTGTTGCCATTCGGCAACCGGACGACCATATCAGGCCGAAGGCGGCCCTCCTCGGTTTCCATCGTGACCTGCTCGTCAAAGTCCACCCGCTCCAGCATGCCGGCAAGTTCGACCACGCGGCGAAGGGTGATTTCCCCCCATTTGCCTCGTTGGTTTGGAGAACGCAGAGCCTGAACGAGCTTGCCGGTCTCCTTTTGGAGCGTGGACTGGGTCTCAATGAGACTCTTCACTTGTTCGCCCATCGTCGCATAGGCCGCCGCCCGCTTCTGCTCAAGTTCATTCACGTGCTTGTTGACCTCGGTCAAGCCATCCTTGATAGGCCTAACGAGTTCTTCAATAGCCTGCTTGCTCTTCTCCAGTTCACCTTTGGCTTCCTTTTGCTGGCCGGTAAGATGTTCCTTGGCAAGATCAAGGAATTGTTGGTTGTTCTTCTGCAGGGCTTCGTGGCTCAAGCTCGCGAAGGTCTCCTTCAACTGGAGAGCGGCATCGTCCAGCATCGCCCTTTGTTCCTCAATGGCTCGGTTCCGTTCTTGAAGTTGGGTCTCCAGAGCGCTGCGCTCAACTCGGAACTGGGCGATCTCTTCTTGTAAGCCTTCAACGTGCTCGGTTTTGGCGGCAAGGTCTCGCTCCAGGGCCTCCATCTGTTGTAGCCTTGTTTCCAGTCGAGCTTGATTAAGTTCTAGGTCGCTAACTAGTGCTTGTTCCAGCGATAACTTTCGATGGCCGATCCAAGCCAAGATCCCGGCTCCAATGATGACGCCGACGCTGATTCCAATCCACAACATTTCCATAGCAGTACAAATCCATACGAAGTAGAGAGACTAGTAGACGCAGAATAACCTAAAATGAGGGCTTCCGGTAAACTTGGATCGTGTTGTTAGATCGCTTTCGGGCCGTGGCGGCGGAACTGATACCCCCGGGAGCGCAACTCCTCGTCGGCTACAGCGGTGGCCCAGATTCCACCTGCCTGATACACATGATGCATCGATGCGGGCTGGATATCGTGGCGGCTCATTTGCATCACGGTCAACGTCAGGAGGCAGATGTGGAACTCAACCTCGCCGAAGCTTGGTGCGAGGCGATTGGAGTCCAGTTCGTGTCGGGTCGGGCGGACGTCCCGCAGATTGCTGAGCAGTTTGGGATTGGGTTGGAGGAAGCAGGGCGCCGCGCTCGCTACTCGTTCTTCGAGCAAGCAGCAGGCCGACTAAACTGCAATCACATCGTAACCGCCCACACCAGTGATGACCATGTCGAGACCATCCTTCTGAACGTGGCGCGGGGCTCTGGGTTGGGCGGTCTGCGTGGCATTCCCCAGACCCGTGGCGCTATCCTGCGACCGCTTCTCGGGTTCTCCCGCTCAGAGACGAAAGCCTATTGCGAGCAGCATGCGCTCTGGACGCACGATGATCCTAGCAACACGGACCTAAGCTTCTCTCGTGCCCGCATTCGACTTCGAGTTATCCCCGAGCTTGAGCGACTTAATCCCGAGGTTCGGCGGTGCGCCCTACGTATGGCCGAAATTATTGCTGAAGAAGACGACTTCCTCAATTCTGCTGCCGCTACCGCTCTTGAGCGCCTCCTCACTCGGTTAAATGGCCCCTTGGAGTTTCTGACCCAACATGAAGAAGTGGCCTTTGATGCGGTGGCCTTCAAGGAGCTTCCTCGAGTACTCGGGCTACGTGCAATCCGTCTCGCGGGAGCATCGCTAGGGGCGGAGACTGAGCGCTCGAACGCTGTGCGTATCTGGGAGGGAGAAAGCGAAACCCTACCTGGGGGGCAGGTTACCGCCCAGTGGTGTGGCGATAGACTGCACTTCCGTTCGCTCATCGAGGTAGAGCCTTTTCGTCACTCGTTGACAATCCCCGGTGAAACCATCGCGGATTCGTTTGGCTGGCAATTTACGGCATTCAAGAGCCATGAGAGAGTTCAGGATCCTGATAACCTCGAAGTTGGGCTCGATGCGGATGCCCTGTCGGGCACCCTTTATTTCCGTAGCCCCAAGGAGGGCGAACGAATGGCACCTCTGGGCATGACAAAGCCCAAACTGATCAGTGATCTCCTGCAAGAAAAGCACTTGACGGGGCTCGCAAGAAGACGCCTTCCCATTGTGTGTGACCTGCTTGGCCCCGTGTGGGTCCCAGGGGTTTGCATCGCTGGCCGGGCAAAGTGTTCCAATTCAACAAAGCAGATTCTTAGGTTCAAGTTCGGTCCGGTTATGGCCGAACATGCCCATAATAGTCGAACGGACGCGCTCTCCGAAGCGTAGTCTATATGGCGTAAGCCCTCGCTGGAGTCCTGTTGAACAAATCCGTACGTACGATCCTAGTCTCACTCTTCCTTGCCCTTGGCGTGTTCGCTTTGCTGAACTCCATGGGTTCACAAGGTGGTGCCCTTAACTTCGGTCAACCAAAGATCGTGACCTTGGACTACTCCAAGTTCATGGAGAGAGTCGAGAAGGGTGAGATTAAGACCGCGGTCTGGAGCGGGAATCGGATTACGGGCGAGACCAAAACGGGTGGTAAATACGAAGCCAAGATCAACAATATCTCCCCAGACGGAATGGCAGGCGCCCAGATCCAGGACAAGCTGACCAAGAATGGGGTCGAACTTAGTTTTCCGGACCCTTGGGTGAACCCGATGGTCATGAACGGGCTAATGATTTTTGCCCTGCTGCTATCGCCATTCCTAATTTTCTACTTCATGTTCTACCGGCCAGCCCAACAGGGCGGTAATCAGGCAATGAGCTTCGGGCGGAGTCGAGCGCGCCGGCACGGAGAGAATGGCCCCAAGATCACGTTTGACGACGTTGCCGGCATTGACGAAGCCAAGACCGAACTGATGGAAATCGTGGACTTCCTCAAGAACACGAAGAAGTATGTTGCGCTGGGCGCGAAGATCCCGAAAGGCATTCTGCTGACGGGGCCTCCCGGCGTTGGAAAGACCCACCTTGCTCGAGCCGTGGCCGGGGAAGCTGGTGTACCGTTTTATCACATCAGCGGTTCGGACTTCGTTGAAATGTTTGTCGGCGTGGGTGCGGCCCGTGTGCGAGATTTGTTCGAAACCGCCAAGGCCCATCGCCCTTGCCTTATTTTCGTGGATGAGATTGACGCCGTTGGTCGCCAACGCGGAGCCGGTCTCGGCGGCGGTCACGATGAACGCGAACAGACTTTGAACCAGTTGTTGGTAGAGATGGATGGATTTGATGCCAATCAGGGCGTCATCATGATTGCGGCCACCAACCGTCCTGATGTGCTTGATCCCGCTCTTCTACGGCCGGGCCGATTTGACCGGCAAATCGTAGTTGATGCCCCGGACGCCAAGGGTCGCGAACTGATTCTGAATATCCACGGTAAGGGTAAGCCATTTGATAGCGACGTAGATATGAAAACGATCGCTAAAAGAACCCCCGGGTTTACCGGGGCCGACCTAGCCAATGCCTTGAACGAGTCAGCCTTGCTGACCGCTCGTCGTAACAAGACCAAGATCAGCATGGAAGAGGTTGAGGAATCGCTTGATCGCGTGATGGTCGGGGCTGCGCGCCGAAGTCGGACAATCTTGGATAAGGATCGCGAAATCACCGCCTACCATGAGGCAGGGCATGCTATTGTCGGCGAGCTATTGCCGAATTGTGATCCCGTTCATAAGGTTACGATCCTCCCCCGTGGAATGGCGCTTGGCCTCACCTGGTCATTACCTGATACGGAGAAGTTGCATGTGAGTCGCAGTGAATTGCTGGACGACATTGCCATGGCGCTGGGCGGCCTTGTCGCCGAGGAAGTCGTCTATGGTGAGCGTTGGACCGGAGCGGTGAGTGATCTAGATAGAGTGACCCGCATTGCCCGAGCGATGGTGTGCAATTATGGAATGAGCGACCGCCTAGGCACTCTGGTGCTTGGTCGTGGTAGTCGAAACCCATTCTTGGGGCGTGACTTCTATGATGAGCATGACTACAGCGAAGAGGTCGCTCGCATGATTGACGAGGAAGTCCGGCAGATTGTGGACGGCCAGCATGCACGAGCGAAGATGTTGCTTGAAGAGAACCGCGAAAAGATGGACACAATTGTTCAGGTGTTGCTGGAGCGCGAGACTATCGTTCGGAACGAGTTTTTGGAGATCATGGGTATCGATCCTGAGAATGACCCCAAGATCACCAAGTCTGATCCTGAAGACGCTTCCGATGATTCTGTTGAGGCCATCTCTCCTCCTATGCCGCAGAAGCCACCCCGCCTCGAACCGGGCCCCGCATAGATCGTGGTAAAGTAACTTTATTCAGCTTTAGCCTGGATTGGCGAAGTGATTCTGGGTCGTTTGATGGCAGTCGAAGAACTGTATGAGAAGGGGTTTGCGCTACGTTGTGATGGCCGCTATGACGAGGCCAAAGACGTCTTTTCGCAGGTATTGGCGGCCAGTCCCGGTCATGCCGATTCAAAGTGGCAACTCGGGTTGATCCAGTGCTTTGTCGGGGAGTTTGACGAGTCTCTGGTGACGTTGCAAGAAGTGGTGACCGCGAACCCGACCCATGTTAAGGCCCGATATGACCTTGCCCAAACACAAATGATGCTGGGCATGATGGATGAAGCCTGCGCAAACTTCCGTGAAGTCTTAAACCAAGACCCCACCCACGAAGAAGCCAATCGGCAGATCATCTACTGCCCATAGCCATGCGCCGTCAGTGGCCCATTTTGGTCTTGCTGTTCGCTCCAGTAATCATTCTGTGGCGGTGCCTTTTCCTTGGAGAGGTCATTGGTCCGTGGGCAGAAGTGCGAGCCTTCTCGCCGTGGTCAGAGTTACCCCCCAACCGACCCTTTGACGTGCTCCAAATGGATTCTGCGCTCCAATTTTATGTCTGGCGCGACTTAGTGTTTGATTCCTGGCGGCACTTTCAAGTTCCTTGGTGGAACCCGTACTCCTTTGGGGGTGCTCCGCTCCTTGCCAATTCACAGAGCGGGGCCCTATATCCGCCACATATCTTGGTCGGCATTCTTCAGATTCCTACCTCCGTGGGGATTACGCTCTTGGCCTGGTTTCATTTGGCATTGGCCGGGTTGGGGGTTTATACGTTGGGGCGCCGCATGGGAGGGGATGACTGGGCGGCCTGCTTAGGCGGCTTGAGCTTCACGCTCAGTGCCTTCATGATCTCTTGGGCCGGGCTTGCCTCGGTGATCTCAACGGTCGCTTGGATTCCCTGGTGTCTATGGGCTTGCGCTGGCATGTTGGAGCGCAGGCTTTCGCCGATGTGGCTGGCGGTCTTCACTTCGCTCTTGCTCCTTGCGGGGCACCTGCAGTTTGCAGCGTTCGGGATCATGGCCATGGTCGTTTTCTGGATAGTTGGGGTCTGGGAGTATCGCCCTGGTTGGCAGTCCTCGGCCCGGGCGGCCATGGCTCTCATTGCTGGCATGGTAATCGCTTCGCCGCAGCTAGTTCCCGTCCTAAGATATTCAAGCTTGAGCCACCGGAAGGCGGCGCCAACAATGGAAGGTTGGGTCGCTTATCATGCCAGTGGGACACAGTGGTGGGAGTGGGCTTCAATGGGATCAGGTGATCTCCTCGGAAGTCCAAACAAGTGGGCCCCTGGTCAGGTCAGTTCGTTTTGGCCCGCTCTGGTGAAGCCAGGCGGAAACTACGCCGAGTCGGCCATCGCAGTGGGGGTTGTTGTTCTCATGCTGGGAGTGGGAGCTCTCTTTAGGAGGACAAGGGGGCGATTCGCTCTTGGTGCCGTTGCCTTACTTGGATTTTTGATTGCATCAGCTTCACCCGTCGCCCAGGCCCTCTACTTTGGATTACCCGGTTGGTCCGCAACTGGTTCGCCCGGAAGAGCCGGGGTGCTGGTTGTACTCGCCCTATGCGCTATGGCTGGGTCGTCAACCAAAGTTGAATCCTTCGGACCAAAGGAGGCGCGGATTTGGATCCTGCCCATCCTGTTGGCGACTGGCGGAGCGATGGTGTTGTTTGTCAGAGGGGGATCCCTGCCCACATGGGTTCACTTGCCGCCGGAACAGTTTGCGGTTATCTTTCGCAGTAGCTTTGGGACATCTGGGATTGCGGTTATCGTTGGGGTATCGGCCCTCCTGTTGCTCTTTGCTACTCTTCCAAACTATCGCCGACATCTACCGCTCGCATGTGCGTTCGGCGGGCTCGTTGCCCTCGTACCAGGCCTGATAAGCGCGCCGCTGAGAACAGGGCATGTGCCGCCCCTCCCCGAGGGCGCTGCCGCTGGAACAAGGGTGGCGATCATCAATCAGCAATGGAGCCTCTTTGCGCAACCCAAAGCCTTGATGCCGCCTAACCTAGCGGCACTCTATCGGATCAAGGAGATCGGCGGATATGACTCCTTAATCAGTAGGGACACCGTAGAGCGTCTGCGTTCCCTCAATGGGGGGCAAGACCCTGCCCCCGCCGAGAACGGAAACATGATGTTCATCAAGGATCCAAGCCGCATTACGAAGGCCCAAGCCGATGAGATTTGGACCATTGCTCCGGTATCTGGCTGGGATCATCGCCTCATTGGGAACGTTGGATCGGCCTATCGCTACCGAGTTGAGTAGCGTCTAACCAATCTCCATTGCCGGGGTTAGATCTTTTCGTAGCATCGCTCGGGCCCGGAAGAGCCAACTCTTGATGGTGCCTTCAGGTTTGTGCAGTTCCGCCGCGATTTCGTTAACTTCCATTTCGCGAAAGTGCCGCATCATGACGATCTCGCGATAGTGCCGAGGCAACCGAGCGATTGCCTTCATAAGGAGATTTCGATCTTCGTTTGCGGTTGCCGCTTGATCTAGATCCTCGTCACCAGCGATCGCGAAATCGAGCTTATCCAATGGTTCGCCGGCTTTTCGCTGTCGCAATAAATCAATGCAGCAATTGTTGCAAATTCGCATTAACCAAGGGAGGACGGGGCGACCAGCTTCAAATGAGCCCAAGGCACGGAAAGCCTTCAGAATGGTGTCCTGAACGGCGTCGTAGGCGTCTTCAGGATTACGAAGACGTTGCATCGCCAAGCCACGTAGCTGGGCGCGATGGGTGTCCACTAATCGCTCAAACGCCTGCCGATCGCCCTGCTGGGCACGAACAACCAAATGTGATTCCCAATCCGATAGTCGAAGATAGTTCATCTCAAGTCCTCAAGTCATATCATACAGGTGAAATTGACACCTGCATAGGGTACTGGGACTTAAGAATCATCAAGTTTTATGCTCGCTAAACTTGAGGAAATTCCGAAATTGTCTTTTGAAATATGAAGGTTTCGAATTGAGAAGGGCCCGACTGAGCGGGCCCGAGGTTGTATGGAGGAGGTTGGATGAAGAAGGCTTGTTGCCTCACCAATCTTCATCGGACATCATCAGCAATGCTCGGGCCAAACCGGGCGACCGTGGCTGAAACCAGCATTACAGCTGGGCAAGGACCTGTTCGAACCGAGCTCGTAGTGCGGCAGCTCGGTCTTTTGCGGCGGCTCCTTCATCCGGATTGTTTCGAAGCTCCAGAGTAGAGAGCATCTCATCAACCTCGCGCAATGGAACTGAAACCAGTCCCGCCGCGATCCCCCACCGAGCCCAGGCCAATACGCGAAGTGCGTCTACTTGGCTCAAGCTCTTACTAACGACCGCAAAGCGAATCGCGTCTTGGACGATAGAGTTGAGTTGATCCCGGCTAACGGTTCCCCTCGCGAGTCGTTCTTCCCGCATCACATACTCACACGCTCCGGAAAATCGAGGAAGATCGCTCCTTATCATGCTCACTTGGAAAAATGCGCCGACAGCGCGGCTCGATTCCCCAAATAAGCCCCTAGCGGTGAGTTGGCTCTCCGAAAGTGCGCCAAGTACCTCATTGAGCCGCTTTGTATGGGCGAGCCCAGCAAGATGAAACATGGCCGACAGCCGGACGCCTTCACCAGCATTGAATGGGCTCGCCGCTAGATACCCCCATGGCGTTGCCGTGGCAAACTCGAGCAGACCATCCAGCGCCTTAAGGATGTGTTGCGCCTGGCTAGCGGCGGTCCCGACGGACCAACCCGCTTGGAGCGACTGAATTCGCAAGTGGTCCTCTTCATTGACCATGATGCTAATCGCCCTTGATTTGTCAATGAGTAGGAGCCTTCCCGGCTCATGAGGGGCGAATTCTGTAGACATCAGGCGGCAACCGACCATATGTTCGCGTTCGGTATCCCCTAGCCGCCGAAATGTCTCCAACCCCAAGCTGGCTCCCGCCTCCTTCACCCGGGCAGCGATGGTCTTTAGCTCGGCTGAAGATGCGTGGTTTGGGAAGTGATGCCCCCGGAGATTTCGAGCGTAGCGGCACCGCGAAGAGATGGCTACATCATTCTCTGGCGCATTGGCATCCAACCATGCGGGACGCAACATTGAGCGCAACACCATTGCTTTCCAGCGTTCACGCTCTGCCACCAGTAGAGTCTAGCGCAGTTTCTGGATCGTTCGGTAAACGTAGGCGAGAACTTCGGCAACCGCCGCGAAGTGATCGCGCGGGACAAAGTCGCCCACTTCGCATTGTTTGTATAGGGCCCGGGCGAGGGGCGGGTTGGGGACAATGGGCACGCTGTGCTGTTCGGCAATTTCACGAATCTTGAATGCGAGATAGTCTTGGCCCTTAGCCACCACCATCGGTGCATGCATCGAAGCTCGATCATATTGGATAGCAACGGCAAAGTGGGTCGGATTAGTGATCACCACGTCGGCCTTCTTGATCATTTCTTGGGTTCGCCCCCGGCTGAGTTTACGCATGCGCTGCATTCGGGCCACCCGGATTTCAGGAGAGCCTTCCATCTCCTTCATCTCCCTCTTGACTTCATCGCGGGTCATGCGGAGTTGCTTGTTCACTTCGTTTCGCTGGAACATGTAGTCTAGGGCTGCCATGGCCAACCAAGCGACGGCCACTCGGATGGAGACCGTCCAGATGAGGCCCCCAACACGAATGGCGGCTTCGCTGGGCGTGTTCCAACTTAGCGAAATTAGGTTGCCCCAGTTACCCCGAATGGCGTCAAAGGCAATGAATCCAAAGAGTAGCCCCTTAAAGAGCGTCTTGAGGCCCTCCATCATGGCTCGGCGCGATGCTAGTCGCTTGATGCCCTGCGCAGGGTTGATCTTCTCGAACTTGGGCTCCATCGCCGACGTAGAGAGGGTGAACCCGACTTGCGCAAAGTTAGAGGCCAACCCGACCACCATGGCCGTGCCCGCAATCGTGACGAAGAGCATCATGGCTGGCTGCAACAGCGATGCCAGATAGCGGGAAATGTCCGTACTGCTAAGACTTCCTGGGATTGGGGCTCCGCGTAGTGACTGAACGAAGCCATGACCGAAGGCCGTCAGCGCCGATGGTAGCACGCAAAGAATGGCGAGGAGTGTGAGGGCTCCCGTCAGGTCGGTGGACTTGGCTACCGTCCCCTGCTTTCTGGCCTCCGTTTTCCGTCGGTGCGTTGGCTCTTCGGTCTTTTCGCCGCTTTGCTGATTCTCGGCCATTTCCTACCTCTGGGCAAGCCTCAGGAGGCCAGCGAGTTCATCCCCCGTATGAGCCAATCCCGATTGAACGGCAACCACCATCAAAGGGAGCCCTAGAGCGAGAGCGAGGGTACCGAGCGCACTCTTGGCTCCTAGTGTCACCATTGAAACGGGCATTTGGGGGATGGACTTGTTGATCACGCCGCTGGCCGCATCAACGATAAATGAGACTGCTGCCACCGGCGCGGCAATCTGGACGGCGAGGACACAAGCCCCGCCGAGCATCTGAACGAGTCCTGCCTGAATCGTAGCGAGGCTTTGGGTATCAAAGACAAGGGTGCTTTCGAAGCTCCGTACGAAAGCAGTGAGCATCATGTGATGGCCGTTGAGTAGAAAGATCAAGACCAAGAAGAGCAAGAACTTGAACTGCCCCATGAGCGATGCCATACCGCCGATTTGTGGGTTAAACATCTGCATCATTTGGAAGCCCAACTGCATATCGAGTAGGGATCCCGCGATTTGCGCCGCAACCAAAAGGAGCTGTGTACAGAGACCAATGAGTAGTCCGATCCCGGCCTCTCGGCCGATTGCGGCGGTCAATGAGAACAGGTCTTCAGGGATCGGGCCAAGATGACTTTGGACAATGGGCAGGACGCATAGCGAAAACATGAAGCAAAACGCAACGCGCACGCGTGCGGGCACGCTCCCACCAAACAACGGCGAGGACATGAACATCGCCGATGATCGAACGAACACCATCAATAGAGCGAACATCCATCCGGCGTCAACGGTCACAAGTTCACCTTCGATGCTTGGATGAAGCACAGCTTCATGAATCCGACTAGGGTTGAGAGCATCCAGCCGCCTGAGAGGGCAACCGTAAAGCCGGCAAGAATCAGCTTGGGTACATAGGTGAGCGTCATCTCCTGGACTTGCGTCACCGCCTGGAAGATACTAATGGCGAGGCCAACGAAGAGAGCAACGGCTAGGACGGGCAATGAGACCATGAGGGCCACAATGAGCCCCTGACGTGTCAGCTCCAAAACAATGCCTTCGCTCATGCTATCGGTAACCGGACAGAACCGCCGATACTACGACAGACCAGCCATCGGCGAGAACAAAGACGAGGATTTTCGCGGGCAACGAAACGACGACGGGCGGCATCATCATCATGCCCATGCTCATCAGGACACTGGCGACGATAAGGTCAATGATGAGGAAGGGGATGAACATGTAGAACCCAACTACAAAGGCCGTTTTCAGTTCACTAATGATGAATGCCGGTATGAGCGACACAAGACTGACCTGATCACGGGTCTTGGGTTGTTCTCCTTTGTATTCGAGGAACAGCTGGAGATCCTTCTTGTAGGTGTTCTTAAGCATGAATGCCTTGACTGGCTTTTCCGCGCGATCAACGGCTTGCTGAAAGGTAATCTTCTTTGCCATCAGGGGCATGACGGCGTCCTTGTTTACCGCATCGTAGGTCGGCGACATCACGAAGAAGGTCAGAAACAGGCTAAGCCCGATGACCACTTGATTGGGAGGGATATTCTGGGTTCCCATCGCGGTCCGGAGCAGGCTCAGGATGATCACGATGCGCGAAAATGCTGTTGTCAGAATGAGGAGTGCAGGTGCGATACTGAGTACCGTCAGAAGGGCCATCAGTTGAAGGCTCGTACTGACTTCGTTGCCGCCTTTAGCGCCGCCTGGATTGATCCCAATATTGACGCTGGGGATTTGCACCTGTTGAGCGTGCGCAATCCCGACGATGAGGAGAGTAAAGGCTAGAACTAGGACGGTCCGGAGCCTTGCCGGCACTCTCCAAGTTTGGATCATCGTCCAAGCATCTCCTCAAGCCGCTTGCCAACCTTGGGCTCTTCCACAACGGCGTGATCCAATATCTCGAAGAACGCCTCTGGCTCAGGCTCGGGTGACGTCAGGTCACAAAGGAGCGACAAACCGCCGGTTGAACTTGCCCCGACAAGCAAGGTGCGCCCTCGAACCTGAACAACATAGGCGCCTCCAGTGCCAATGGTGGCGCTCTCCTCGACTTTGATCGAACTCCCAAGCCCGGGACTAAGCCGGTTAGTGAACTTGAGCAGGGCCTTGGGCAGAACAAACTTGATCAGGACGAAAAGGACGGCGACCACTAGCCCGAGTTGAAGCAAGGGTGGTGAGCCCGGAGCAGAGGCGTGCGTCGGCGACGATATAACATCGTCCTTCATGCCCTGGAGGGCATCCTGTGCCCATACGCTGGATGTCGAGCCGGCGAGTAGAAGGAGAGAAATGAATCGCATTTAGGCGGCTTCCGAGAGGCGTTGCATACGCTCGTTGGGGCTCAATATCTCGGTAATCCGAACCCCAAAGCTGTCTTCAATCACGACCACTTCACCCTTCGCGACGAGCCGGCCATTGACGAGAACATCAACTGGCTCACCCGCGGCCTTGTCAATCTCCACGATAGAACCAGCGCCAAGATCAATCACGTCTCGGACCGGCATCTTCATTCGACCTAGCTCTACGCTAATTTCTAATGGGATATCGAGAAGGATTTCAAGGCTGTCCGATTCATTTCGTGTCGTTGGTGATGAAACTGAGTCGGCTTCCATGAAGGGGTGCTCGGCTTCCACCGCAATCTCAATTCCTGTGATGGAACTGGCGGTGCGGCAATCCATAAGCCAGACGATCGTAGCGGAAAGCTCTTCTCCGGAAATGGCAATGTTGGTGCGGAATAGCTGCGCCTCGTTAAAGTTGGAAGTCGGGCTAAAGAGCTGGAAGTTGATCGTGCTTTCCGTAGCTTGTTGCCCCACAGCCGAGCCGAGCCCGCTCACGATGGCTTCCAACGCAGGCCTGCATTCGGTGATGATAGTGTCGTCTACCGTCGTGACCGGAATCCCACTTATGGCTTGAGCGATGCTGATGAAGTGATCCTGAGAGATCAGGAGGACTTGGGCATTATCGGGTGAACCCTGGAACGCGAACTGGATGACCAACCATGGTTGGTTCATCTCCGATTCCAATTCGGTGACTGGCGTCAGCGACGAAAGGGGGTTACTGAATGTGATCGTCTGTCCCGCTTCCTCGGAGACGGCGGTCGATATGGATTGGCAAATTGTGCCCTCCAATTCATTCAGTTTAGCCAGGACTTGTTGAGTGTTAGACATAGGTTTAGTCGTTTTGTATGGGGTCAGAGACAGTGAAAATCATTCGCTTACCGACGGTTGCCGGCTTGCCAAGGAACTTAGGCGTCTTGCTCACCCAAAGCTCCAATTCGTCATGGGCATCGCGGTTAAGGGGGACAAGGTCGCCCGCTCGCAAATTCATGAAATCTCGAACGTTCATGCGTGCTTGTCCAAGCATCACGCTGCAGTCAACGCTGGTGTGTAGTATCTGTTGTGACAACTGCCGGCGGCTGGTCGCATTGTGTTTCTTGTTGTTGGCCGTAAACCACTTTTGGGCGCTAAGCTTCGCGGTAATCGGTTTTAGGACCAAGTACGGCACACAGATGGACATCGCACCACGCACATCACCAACACGGCATTCGAAGAGGATCGTGACGACAACATCGTTTGGCGGGGCAATCTGAACGAATTGGCTGGTCGTCTCCATCTGTTCGATGCCCGGGTTGATGATCACGACGCCCTCCCATGCGGTCTTGATTCCCGCTAAGAAACGCTCCACTATCTGCTTGACTAAGGGGCGCTCTATGTCAGTCAACAAGTTGCGCGATACGGGTCGTCCAGGGCCGCCCAGGATGCGGTCAATCATGCAAAACAATAGACCAAATTCAATCTCTAGAACGGCTTGACCGGTTAGCGGAGGCAAGCTCATCACAGCAAAAGCCGAGTTTTCGATACCTCGGAGATAGTCTTCGTAGGGCACTTGCTCGATGCTGACAAGGTCTATCTGCACGGGGCTCCGAAGGTCGGCAGACAAGCCCGTTGCGGAGTGGCGCGAGAAGGTTTCGTGGACCATTTGTAAGGACCTGAGTTGATCCTTGCTGAGCTTGTCTGGACGCCGGAAGTCGTACATCTCATAGGCCACCGCTGTCTTGGGCTGGGGGCCGCGAGACCGGTTTGGCACCTTGGGGGCTTCCGCTACCTGCGGGGTTGGCGCACCTTCACCATTCTCCTGCAGTGACTGCAGAAGGGCTTCGATTTCGGCTTGGGAAAGAATCTCCGACACGGTACTTTTTCGGGCCCATTCGGGGCTATCAGTATCGTTATCGGCCGTTTGCTCTAAATCTCAAGGGCTAAGTTCATTGAACTGTGTGTTTTACTTCGACCCGCCCGCTTGAAACTTTGATCAACGCCCACCCGGCCTGAGTTTTGATGGCCTTTGCTCCGCTCAGTTTGCCCTTACCCACCGGCACCCAAATCTGCTGGCCTGCTAGGAACGTTGGAATGGTGAGCTGAGTTGACTTCAATTCACTGGAGGCCTCGACGACGGCGTCCGCATACTCTTTGGGATCTTGACCGGTGAGCATAAGGGAGCGCCGGAAGGCGCTTTCTGGCAAAATATTCTCAGCGTACAAAGCAAGGCCGATCAAGGCATCCATGCCAGTTGCATCCTTGCGAGATAATCCAACGCTAGGATGAGAAGTCGCTGCCTTTTTGACCTTTGGCGAAATGTTATTGCGAACGTAGAGTTGCAAGTCGGCGGAGGTTGTTCCGAGCGTATCCACAGGCTTAAGCCGATTATCGCGGAGCTCTCGTGCAATCCAGACCATATATAGGTGTTCGCCGAGGAAGCCATTTGCCCAACTTTCGGGAGCTGTATATCCTCCGATTGCTGGCAAGGTTGCGTGACCATATTCGTGAGCTACTTCCCGCATCATTTCCAGCGGCTTGGTGAAGGACTTCAAATCGTAAATGTATATCTGATTCGTACGCTCGGGGTGACCAAACTCATTCTTGATTTCAGGGTCCTCACCGAAGCGCTGTTCACCACCTGGCTTGCCATGGTCACACAGATAAACATCAACAATGCGTCGAAAGTAAGAAGGGCTATGATCCAGCTTAAGCTTGCGCACGTTGAATCCGTAGAGCTGCAGAAGGGCCCTTGTCACCAATGGCCCGAGATCCACTTTCTCATCTCGAGTCTGCATGTAGGTGCGAAATCGCAGAGAATAGATGTCCGGTTGTCCCGGCGTGCGGGCTAACCCAGGGACAACCCAGTCAAACTTCCATTTGTTGAGGGGAGAGACCTTGCGTGGCGATCGTGGCTCCTGAGGGATATGAATGATGAATTCCTGTTGATTGCTACCGGGAGCGGAGAAGGTCCATGGAACCAACGGCTTTTGTTGTTGGGTTAAGAGCGTCGCCGCCAACAGGTGAACCAGCATGACTTAGTGACCCTCGGATTCCAAGAAGCGTTCGGCATCAATGGCCGCCATGCACCCGGTGCCTGCCGCACTCACCGCTTGGCGGTAAACACTGTCGGCGACATCACCGGCAATAAAGACCCCCGGAACTTTGGTGTGAGTAAACGTACCTGGCTTGGGCGTAAGGTAGCCCACTGCATCCATATCCAATTGGCCGGTGAATAGGTCGGAATTGGGCTTGTGGCCAATCGCGATGAAGACCCCGTCAATGGGCATGTCGCTGATTTCATTTGTCTGCGTGTCGCGCAATCGCACGCCGGTGACCTTCTTGTAAGGCTCACTGACCCCCAGAATTTCATCGATCGTCGTGTTAACCTTGAGTTCAACCTTTGGATTGTTCATCACCCGGTCAAGCATGATCTTGCTAGCACGAAACTGATCCCGTCGGTGGAGCAAGGTGACCTTGTTGGCGTGCCGCGTGAGGTAATTGGCTTCTTCCATTGCTGTGTCGCCTCCTCCCACGACGATGACTTCCTTGCCCCGAAAGAAGAATCCATCACAGGTCGCACAGGCGCTCACTCCAAATCCACCGTAGGTAACTTCGCTTTCTAGGCCCAGCCATTTTGCGCTTGCTCCAGTGCAAACAATGACCGTGGACGCGCGATATTCGTGTTCGCCAACCCAAACTCCGAAGGGGCGGCTACTGAAGTCCACCTTGGTTACGTGTTCTTCGACGACCCTAGCTCCGAAGCGTTCTGCTTGCTCTCGGAACAGCTTCATCATCTCTGGGCCGAGAACTCCCTCCGGGAACCCGGGGTAGTTCTCGACGTCGGTCGTGATCATAAGTTGTCCACCCGGCTCGGAACCGGTAAAGACGACAGGGTTCAAGTCGGCTCGAGCTGCGTAGAGCGCGGCAGTGTAGCCTGCCGGGCCCGAGCCAATGATGATAACGTTTTCGACTGACATGGAGTGAACCCAAAGGGTACCCCCTGCTCACCAGTTAGTCGTTGAC
>JADZDX010000023.1 GCA_020850835.1 Fimbriimonadaceae bacterium | reverse complement strand
CCGGTGTTGCAAACAAGCGACAGTGACCTCAGTATGAGCGTCATCATCCCCGAAGCAGAAACAAACCGTGCGGTTCGCCTTCTGCACGAGCGCTTTGGGCTGGGCGACTTGGCATGATTCCCAAGATCCTTGGTGTACTGAATATAACCCCCGATAGCTTTAGCGACGGTGGTTCCAATGTAATCCCCGAAGTTGCCCTCCAAAGGGCACATGAGATGATCAGGGAAGGAGCCGATATTATCGATGTGGGAGGTGAGTCCACTCGGCCAGGGTCTCTTGGTATCTCATTGGAGGAAGAACGACGCCGGGTTGAGCCAGTGCTGCGCGCACTGAATGGGCTCCCGGTCAGCATTGACACCCAAAAGCCGGAGATCGCCGAGATGGCCTTGGATATGGGGGCACTCATGGTCAATGATGTTGGGGGCTTGCGCAACCCTTCAATGTTTGATCTTGTTGTAGAGCGCGCTCCAACAATCTGTGTCATGCATATGAAGGGCACTCCCGCCACAATGCAACTTGCCCCCCAATATGGTGATGTGGTGGGTGAGGTCTTTGATGAATTGGAGAAAACAGCGAACCATCTTATTGAGAAAGGGCTTCCCGCGAACAAGGTTTGGTTGGATCCGGGTATTGGCTTTGGCAAAGATGACCAACACAATCTAGCGCTTATCAAAAATCTGTCAACGCTGGTGGGAAAGGGCTTCCCGGTCCTCATTGGAGTTAGCCGAAAGGGATTCATTGGTAGGGTAACGGGTGAAGAAGAGCCGCTTCGGAGGCTGCCTGCATCAATCACCGCCCAATGCATTGCTCAAGCGCAGGGCGTTCATGCGATCCGAACGCACGATGTTCGTGAGACGCGGCAAGCCGCGATGATGCTCCGTGCCCTGAGTTGAGATATTCTTGGAATCCATGCCTGGCCTTGGTCCTGTAATCGCGGCGAACCCGTTGACCTTCATCTCTGGATGCCTCATGTTTGTGGCCCTTGCCGTGTGGGGGGTGGCGATCGTTCACTGGATGATTGGGGGAGAAGTAGAGGCCTGGCTCGGTGTCTTGGCGCTCGGCATAGGCGTAGTGCTTTGCTACGTGGCCCAGGCACCTCCGGAGCCTTGGGTATCGCCAGTCATCGTTGCTTGCCTGGTCATCACTCCAGCGCTCATTCCTTTCATTCGTAGGTCGCTTGACGAGCGCGAGCTGAAGCAAATGGAACTGGATCGGATGGAGAAGCTTATAAGTGCCATTCTCCGACAGCCAGATAGTACGATCAGTCGGATGGAAGTAGCCCGAATTTTGGTGCAATTTGGGTACCTCGCCAATGCAATTGGCATCGCTGAACTCATCAAGTCCGCGCCGTTACGCCAGATGGACGCCGAGAAGCGGGAGATCAAGAGATGGGAGTTCATGCTAAATGACCAGAACTCATCGGTGATTCCTTGCTTGAGATGTGGCAACGCAGGTCACGCCAGTGCCTTGGTATGCCCTCATTGCCAAGCGAACTATCTCGTGCTTTACTTGCGAGGGCGAATCGTTGGTCCGGCGCTGGCTAGAAAGCTCCTGGTAGGTTGGCTGTTGGGTGTGGGCCTACTTCTTGCCATTCCCTTGGCCGCAACAACGCTCCCGCCCGCTGGTAGCCTCTTGATCATCCCCATGATGTTGGCTCTGGGCGGATACACTGCTTACCGGACGTTCTTCGCCCCCGCCTTGAATACTTGAAGCTTCTCGACCGCCACATTTACCGCGAAATGTTGCCTCCGTTCCTCATCGGAACGGTGTTCGTCGTGCTGATGTTCCAGGGCAATATCCTGATCGCGCTGTACAAGAATCTGAACTTGAGCATGGTGCCGATCAAAGGCATCCTTCAGTTCGTACTGTTCAAGACGCCAGAGTTCTTGACCCTCACTTTGCCGATCGGGGCGGGACTAGCCTCGTCCTTGGCACTATCCAGGATTGTGCGAGAAAGTGAACTAACCGCCATGCGGGCAGCTGGTACGCCCATTCGACGAATCCTATTTCCAGTTCTGGTGATGGGACTTATAGTAAGCATCTTGAACTGGTTCTGTGCCGAAAAGGTCGCACCAATCAGCTCTCAGCGGGCTCGGATGATCGAGAACGAAATGGGTGCCTTGGCCTTGCAGCCCACATTCAAGTCAAATGTTGTTCTGAGCCTTGATCGGTACGTGGCCAGCTTCGGTAGCGTCCAGTCGGATGGAAAGGATCGGATGCGGCTCTCGGACGTGCTCCTCATTGAACGCCGCGGGATGAGCGAGAATACAATCATCCTGGCCCCGGAAGGAATCTACGACAAGGGGGTTTGGACGATCAACTCGCCGACGGTGTGGAACGTCCAAGGCGGGACAGCGGTAAGCATGCAGTCTGGGCGTCCTTTGATCATTGAAGAGAAGATTGCCGTTCCTGAATTCTTCTTGAGCCCCCAGCCCAATGAGCAAACGGCGGACGACCTGAAGCGTCAGATTGACGCAAACCGTGCGCTGAAGCGCGACACATCTAGACTGGAAGTGAGCTACCAGACCAAATTCAGCCTGCCGACCTCATGCCTTGTCTTCGCCTTGTCGGGGGCGGCAATGGCGCTGCTCTTCGGACGCCGAAGTGCTTTCACAGGCACCTTGATGGCGATGGTCTGTGTTTGGGCTTACTTCAACCTTTACATCATCAGCACCGAGGTTCTGGGGCGAAATGGTTGGGTGACACCTGCCATGGCCGCATGGCTACCCAACGCAATCTTCTTCCTGATCTCGGCTTGGATCATCGCGAGGGCGGAGTGATCCCGGGTGCTGCCTCGCGGTTTCGCCTGAGTTTGCTTCTAGTGGCCGTTCTTAGCGTGCCCGCGTTCGCCCAGATGCCGAACTTGGAATCTATTGCGCGGCAGGCTGTTCAGCCTCCCGTAGGCGATCCAGTGGAGTCACCATCAAGAATCCCCGAACTGCCGGCAGACAAGGCATTTGAATTCTCGGCTCTTGAGTCTGAACGCGATGGTCCCAATGTCCACCTGAAAGGGCAGGTGACCATCAAGTTCAAAGAGTTCACCGCCGTCTGTGAAGAGGCCTTTGGGAACACAAAAACGAGGATCTTTGACCTGAAAGGAAAAGTGCAAGTTAGCGGTCCAGGGCTGAACTATGACGGTGATTCTGTTACGGTCAATTTCAAGGACAAGACGGTCGAGTTTGCCAATGCCGGTACGGTAGTGGAGCCGAGTCTCGTAAAGGGGGGGCTACAGCAAAACCTCATTATTCGGGGTGAGCGGGGTAAAGCAAGCGAAACCCACTATGTCTTGGTCAACGGAAATTGCACAACCTGCGATTTGCCAACCCCTCACTATCACTTACGGGCGCGAGAGATCGAAGTCTTTAAGGACGATCGAATAATTCTCCGCCATGTCAGCCTCGTCATCAAGGGCAAGACCATTCTCGGCTTACCCTACTTGAGCCTTCCCCTTGATGAGCACCTGCCACGCTACCTGCCGGAAGTTGGCAAGAGTGCCGACGAGGGGTACTTCGTAAAAACCCGATGGGGAATTGGGTTCCAAGGAGATGATTTGCTGGACGCTAAGGTGGACCTTATGAGCAAACTTGGAGTTGGTCTTGGCGCTGAGTTTAAGTACCGCGACTCCATCATGAAGGGTACGGCAAAAGTTTATAACGTGTTCGGTCCACGAACCACGAGAACAGCTTCGTTGGATCACAGCCAACTTCTCGGTCATGGGACGCTTACCCTGACTTCTAACTACGGCGATCAGAATTATATGACCGCGCCACAAAACGAGCAATTCACTCTGAATGGCGTCTATTCATTTCCGTTCCTCAACGGCAAAACACGACTATCGCTCAACCATGTTGGGAATCGTTCAAGTTCATTTCGAAGCGCAACGCAGTCCCTGACCCTTCGGGATGAGCGGATCTGGGGAAGTGATATTCACACTGTGACCGATGTCAAGTTGAACTCATACACCTCGCGTTCCGGTAGCTTTTCGCAGGATCGAAAAGTAGTTGACCTGAGCTTCTTATCCACAAAGCGATTTTCGAATTTTGACGCAGAGCTGGCCTACCAACGGTCTGTACCGGTCGGGGAGATCGAGAACTTCTTTTCGGCCACGGACCGAACTCCGCTGCTCTCCCTCCGAAGCGACACCAACCGTCTTTTTGGGGTCAAGAACCCAGGGAAGTTCAATCTCATCGCCGAGTTTACGGCCGGCGAACTTATTGATGCGGTGAAACGAGAGCCCATACGCCGCAGTACGGTCGAACTGACCCTCCCGCAGCAATTGGTCTCTTACGGCCGAAGTGATATTCAAATCGCAGGACGGTTTAAGCAAGGCTTCTATAGCGACGACACAGCGCAGTTTGTCTTTGGTGCTGATGCTGGATATCGGTATAGGTTGGGCAGTGATTCTTATATCAATATTCGTTACAACTACCTAAGGCCACAGGGATATTCACCATTGCAGATGGATCGCTTCGGACGGACTGACCTTATCGGCGGAGACGTGAGTTTTCGATTACATCCCACGCTGGTCGTAGCGGCTCAAAGCGGCTATGATCTCATGGCCCGGGAGCGGAACCTCGCCTCCAGTTGGCAAACTGTTGGAGCGCGATTGGAATGGAGTCCATCGCCGTCGTTCCAGTTCAGAACGAGCGCAACCTATGACACCTATGCCTGCCTTTGGAACAGCATTCGTTTGGACGCGCTCGTCTTTCAGGGTCAGTCAACCAAGTTCTACATGGGAGCTCGTTACGACGGCACCCGGAGTCAGTTTGGCGCGGTGAACTTCATTGCGGAGGGAATGCGGTGGGGCAAGCTAACCGCGGGTTTCTTGCTGGGCTGGAATGGATACACGAGGGAGTTTGAAACCCGTCAAGCCAGTCTCATGTACGACCTCCACGATGCTGATGCTTTGCTTGAGGTCACTGACAACAAGACCGGCTTTCGAAACGGTACATCAGTGGCCTTTTTCATCCGTCTGAAGGCCATGCCTTTCCTGACACCCTTTGGCAAGGGCACTCGTGGTCAAGGATTTGGCACGGGCACGGGGGTGAACTTCTGAGTCGCCTCGTCATTGCCACCCATAACCCGAAGAAGGGCGGCGAGATGATAACCATTCTTGCCCAGTTGTTGCCCGAGGTCGAGATCCTTACGCTCCTTGATTTCCCTCACCAGCAAGAGCCTGAGGAAACTGGAACCACTTATGCGGAGAATGCAGCAATCAAGGCCGAGCACGCTGCAGCCCACACTGGCGAATGGTGCCTTGCGGATGATGCTGGTCTAGAGATTGATGCTCTCGGTGGTGCTCCAGGTCTTTATTCAAAGCGGTTTGGTGGGGAGGAGATGCCATTCTCGGAGAAAATGCAACTCCTTCTGGCGGAACTTGAGGGGCATGCAAACCGATCAGCTCGATTTCGCTGCTGCGTTGCTCTGGCTCATCAGTCCCATGACACGAGGGTGTTCGAAGCTAGCTGTGAAGGGACAATAGCCACGACTCCGAGCGGGAGAGGAGGATTTGGCTATGATCCCATCTTTTGGCTCTCTGAGATGGGTTGTACGATGGCAGACTTGACCTCAGACCAAAAGCACGCCATCAGCCATCGTGGCAAGGTGCTTCGCCTGTTTGCCGCGGCATTTGAATCTCTCAAACACTAAGCAGGTACATTCGTGCCAATGGACGAACTCATTGAACTGCTACGCCCTATGCTGGGTGACAAAGCCGAGGAAATTGCTCGCGCCTTGGTCAACCACGTTCGGGGCAGCGATGGGGGAGTCAAAGGGTTTTTCGACCGCGTCCGCTCCGCCGGTTTTAGCGACAATCTTGAGCGCTGGCTGCGCGATGAGCCGACCCAAGTATCCGATACCCTCGTGGCCAACCTGTTCGGTGCAGGTGCTTTGGACCAATTAGCCGAGCGTTTCGGGCTCACAATTGAGAGCGTGACCCAGGCTGCAACGGTCGCCCTACCGCAGCTTGCCCGTCACTTGGATCCCGAATCAACACCGAAGCAAGAACTAGTGCACGAGTCTGCACTGAACACGACGCAACGTCCCTCAATTGGTTGGGGGTTGGTGGCGGTATTGGTAACGGCCCTCGCAATTTGGGCATCCTTGGGATTCGGGGTGTCCCAAGCCAAGAATCCTTCCGAACAAAGGCCGGTCCTTAAGGTTCATCAAACGGGCGAGGAAAGCGCAGAATCTAGCCTTTCGATTGAACACAAGGGTGTAGGCGTTGTTTATTATTGCCGAGTCCCCAAGGCTCAGTTAACCCAGTTTCAAGGAGTATTGGATCGTGTTCTTGGAGAGAAGGCGAGCGGCGCATTAATTGGCGTGGACGCCGAGGATCCCCAGCTGATTGGTCACTTTGAAGAGATCGTACAGCTTATGAATAATTCACATAATGTTCTGAAAATCTCCACTGTCCAAGGAACAATCGTTATAGAAGGGGAAGCGGGCGATCTTCCTCAGTTCCGCCGGCAATTGGCTACGATGTCCAAGCGTACAGGGCTCCCGATGGACTGGACTCATGTCGGCCAGCTCAAAGATCGTTAAGTCACCATGTTTCCCGTAGTCCTACTGGCCTGAACAATTGCGCGTCCAAGGCATAAATCCTTGGGTGAACGCCAGATGGCAAAGTTATTTTGGGCAATGATTATCAGCGGGGTCGGCTTGATCGCCTATCCGTTCTTCGTGAAGCCACCGAAGTATGATCCAAGCTTCTCGGAAGCGGCCATTGATGCTTTGGAATACCCAAATCAAGTCCGGGTATTGGTCCTCCAGCCCGCAAACAGCAAGGGAGATCTCCAAGCTTATTGGCCTGGGGTATCGGTATTCCGCGAGTACAGTACACCAAAAGGATGGGCCACTGTTTTAGAGCCAATTTTGAAGGAAGCCGTCAAACCGGGTGCCATGGTAAATGCCTCCGGTAGTCCTGACTATGTGATTCGATACGAGGGTCGTTCCGCAACGTTGGATCTCGTATGGGACAAGGATTCAGGCGCGATGTGGTTTCAAGAGCGAGGGGCCATAAAGCCCTTCTTTGTCAAGCTGGTAGGCGATGAGTATAGCCTTCGCGCTATCTTGCGCCCTGTTACCTTGTCTCAGCGCAACTAGACGGCTACAACAGGTCCGTGCGATGCGCCTTTAATTGGTCAACAAGTGTCTTAACTTCTTGCGCCCGATCTTTGGGGATGACCAGCAATGCGTCGCCGGTTACCGCGACAACCAATCCCTCCACGCCGAGTATGCACGTAGTCAGGCCAGCATGTTCATTCATTACGATTGAGTTCTTGGTGTCCACCAAGAGCGACGAGCCTTGAGCCACATTCCCTGAATCATCATGGGGCAAGCTCCTATCTAGGGCATCCCATGACCCAACGTCGTCCCAGTTAAAGTCAGCGCTGACTACGAAGACTTTCTTTGCCCGCTCCATGAGGGCGTAGTCAATGGAGATACTCGGCAACGTGGCAAAGGTAGCCGTTGCACCGATTTCATCCTTCTCGCGTAATTGGAAGGCGATCTTTTCGATGCTTGAAAACAAATCAGGGGCGGCAATGGCAAGTTCCGCAAGAAAGGCATCTAATCGCCAGAAGAAGGTGCCACTATTCCAAAGGAACCGGCCACTGGCGAGGAATTGCCCCGCTGTCGCCAAGTCAGGCTTTTCTTTGAAGGCGCGCACGCTGTGGCAGGCTACGTTGTGACGGCTCTCGAGATCGCTGGCCAATTCAATGTAGCCGTAGCCTGTTTCTGGGCGATCGGGGCGGATGCCGATGGTCACCAATCCGCCTGTCTCTTCTGCTAACTCAAGCGCGGCGCGGATCGTGCGATGAAAGCCTTCATCCGGTTCAATTCTGTGATCAGCCGTTAGCACAGCGATGGAACCCGTCTCGCGAAGTGATGGATCACGAGCGAGAATATTGGCGGCGGTCCAAACAAGGCACCCGGCCGTGTTTCGTTTATGGGGCTCTGCTTGGATTTGCGAGGGACCCAAGAAGGGGAGCGCCGCGCTGATTGGATCGAGGAGGTGAGGTGCGGTCGCGATGATAATGTTTTCAAGACCTACGATGGGCTCAATACGCTCAATCGATTGGGCCAGCAGTGACTTGTCAGGATGCGCCAGCTTAAGAAGTTGTTTGGGGTGCGACTGACGGGAGAGGGGCCAAAACCGTTCGCCTGATCCGCCCGCCATGATCACGGCAATGCGCTTCACTTCTTGACCCTCTCAAAGATCATCGTCGTTCCGCGAATATCCTCAATCAGGACAAATGAGTCTGGTGTTCTCCACTGCATTGAACCGCTGATGGATCGCCGACCCATGCGCGGCAAGTTCCGCCGAACTTCTCGGTTGACCGAGTCTGGCACCCCATCAAGGGCAAAATCCTTGATGTTCGTTGTGAGGCGATCTTTCTTCAGGGTGTAAGTACCATGACCGGTTGCATTCATCACCATTCCGGTATCCGACATATTCATTTGCACTGAACTCACAAAGGTGCCGTCTGCACGGAATTCGTACACAACCTTTGCTTTTCCATCGAGGAGGCTGGCATTCTCCCACTTTCCCACAACGCTGGGGAGCCCACAGCCAGAAATGGCTAGGGCACAAAATGGCACTGCAAATCGCACACTTGAGTTTAGCTTACTCATGGGTACACTTTCTAATGTTCTATGACTACGTCGGTCGATATCAACCTCACGGGTCGCGCCGAGCAATGCGACCAACCTTGGCTCTGGCGCCTCTGCCGAGAGTTCAATGTCCAAGTCAACGTTGTAAAGGCGAGCATTGAGCCCGATTATGGTTGGGTACAAGTCCGCCTTGATGGACCGGTCGAAGAGATTCAGCGTGCCACGGCTTGGCTAATGACGACGGGCTTGCACGTTGATGCCGTTCAGCGGTCAATGGGCGTCCCGAGCTAATCGTGGCTGAGTTCCAACCATATCTACCAGAAGACTTCGAAGAGTTTTGGGCCGGTGTGGTTGCGGAGACCGCGGATGTACCATTGTACTTCAAGCGTGAGAGGACAGACCGGGTTTCGCCAACGGGACATCTGATTGATAAATTGCTCCTATGCGGGGCGGGTGGGCAGCCACTGGAAGGTTGGATTGCTTATCCAAGTTCGGCCAAGCGAGTCCGAAGCTTCCTTTGGATCCCACCCTACGGGCGTGAGTCGTTGCTGCCAAATGAATACGGCACCCGGGAAGGCTTCGTCAGCATGTCGCTGAATCTTCACGGGCTCGGGGCCTTCCATCAAGAGAAGTACGAGGTAGCTCGAGGCTACTTCGCGGAAGGAGCTCTCGCTCCAGAAACATGGATTTTTCGGAAGCTCATTCAGCATGTATTGGTCGCCCTTCGGGTGCTGCAAGCTCAAAGCGAAGTGGACGAGGGGCAAATTGGCGTGATGGGAATGAGCCAAGGGGCTGGTTTATCGATCTGGGCCGGGGCACTGTCGCCGATTGTGAGGGCCGTGGTGGCTGATATGCCTTTCTTGGCCGCAATGCCATTTGCACTCAGTCGAAACGCCTATAGATATCCCCTAAAAGAGTTAGTGGATCTTATGGAAGATGCTCCGTTAGGACGCGAACGGGTACTGCATACCCTCAGCTACTACGACACGATCAACATGGCGACGAAGTGCGGGGTGCCAACATTGGTCACCTACGGTGAAAAGGACCCGGCGTGTCGTCCGGAAACGGTGGAGTCGGTTTTCGAAGCCTTGCCCAGCGAGGACAAGCAAATCATTGCCTATCCCGGGGGCCATGATTGGCATGAAGAAATGGTGGCAAACAACTCGGCGTGGCTGTCGAGCCGAATATGAGCGAGTAACATTATTGGGTGCTCCCCATTCTCGTTTCCGCACTTCTGAGTCAGAATCAGTACGTTTACCCCCTTTCGCCGCCGATAAAGGCTCCGATAATCGCGATTGATACGAGTGCTTACCCAGAAGGCAAGGCTTGGGGGATTGAGGCGAGAAAGGTGGCGGAAAAGTGGTTTGGTCCAATCACGACCTTGTTGGCCACGGATGGACGCGATCCGCTAACGGGCAAGATGAAGGGTGGTGCCTTTCGGCCACCGAAAGTTATCAGCCTCATTATCAAGCCATTTGATGGAGCCCCGGCCTATGCAAGCGGTGCGGGAATATTCATTCAGAGTGAGTGGATAAAGGCTCACCCTGATGATCTCGGTGTTGTGGTCCATGAGTTAACTCACGTAATTCAGTCCTATCCAGACTCAGCAAGGAAGGCCGGGTGGCTGGTAGAAGGCATTGCCGACTACATCCGTTGGTGGCGATACGAGCCAGAGTTGCAAGCAGGGAGGAGCAGGACCAAGGTGGACCCAGAAAAGAGCAAGCTCACAGACGGATACCGAACTACGGCAGTTTGGCTAGCATGGGCATCACGCAAGTACAACATGGCACTTGTCCCTTGCCTGGACCTGGCTCTGCGTAATGCCGAAGACCCGATGCCGGAGTTTGTTCGAGTGACAGGTAAGGACGCCGACGCGCTGTGGAAGGAGTTCTTGGAAGAGATTAAGGGCTAATTGAGTTTGACAAGCTCGATATCAAATACAAGAGTTGCCCCCGGAGGGATCGTCGGAGGGGCACCACGATCACCATAGGCAAACGAACTTGGGATTGTAACAATACGACGTTGCCCTTCCTT
>JADZDX010000022.1 GCA_020850835.1 Fimbriimonadaceae bacterium | reverse complement strand
CTGCACGGTAAGCAGACGGATGAATGTGGCCATATCGAGCTCAGACTTACGCTTTGCTGGCGAAAGGCCGAAGAATGAACTGGCAACGGGGGAGATTTCTGTAGACATATCAGATCACAAGATCAAGGGAATCCGAGTTCGCAATGATTGGAACCGGGGTCTGGGCTGGGGTGCTTTCGCCTGAGGCTTGGGGCACAAATGACTTTGACGATTCGGCGTGGGCCATCTCGTGTTGGCTTTGATCGTTAAACTGGAATGACAGCGAGCTAAGGCTAATTCCCTTAGCTTCTAGCGACTGGTTGATCCGTGGCTGCTCTGCCTGCAGGGCGTGAACGACGCGCTGATCGGTGGCTTCCACCGTCGCTTCGGAGCGACTTCCCGCCGACCTAATCGTGAGGGTAATTTCACCAAGTTCTTTGGGCATCAGGCGGATCACCATCTGACTGAGCGGACGGTGGATCGTCATCCGCTCTACTCTATCAATGGTTTGGGCAATGACCTCGGCTCTTTCCCGGGGATGGAGCTCCGCAGGGCGAACAATGTTGGGCTCTACTTGACGATCCGCGGGAAGGTTGGGACGAACCTGAACCGGGCTCACTTGAAGGTCAGGCTCGGGCAAGGGATCTTTGGCGTTAGCGTCTACTGACTCGTCCGGTGACTGCTTCGGACCGATAGGTTCGCTCTCACCCGTTGGCTTGATAGGAGCCTTAGTCATGGGATCAGCCGCAACCGTCTCGCTGCGTCCCTTATGAGTATCCAGAGTTACGTCACGCCCATCGCGAGGCTCCAAGTTGTCAGTTCGAGCAACATCGGCGGACTCTAAGGCGAAAATTGGCTCTGCGGCGACAGAGGCATTGACACTCGTTTGTGGAGACACTTGGGTTGTCGCCTTCTTCGGCAGAGGCTGTACCTGTACGGCTTCAACCGCCGAGACATCGATAGACTGCACCTCACGAGGTGTTTCAAACGGCGGCACTGGGGCGGGTGAACCGGTCTTGGGTGTTTCAGCAGGGCTTGTTTCAGCCATCGTAGCTACTTTTGGCGGCAGCCCTACACTCAGTGTTTCGCTTGGCACTGTAATGTTAAGCGACTGCTGGGCGATAGGCGGCAAGGAAGCGCCTTCGATGGCAACAACACCGAGATCGGCGAGCATATGGGGGTCAAGGGCTTGCGCATTCGGCTGCCGAACCAGGCCGCTAATCGCGACTGTTTGCTCCCCATGATTGAACGAGGGTAGAGCAGCTCCTTCCCAGGAGATCATTCCTGGGTGCCATTCGGGCAAGTTCGGTAAGGGATGCGGCGAAAAGCCTGAAAAGCCTGACCACGAGGGGCGCTGTTGCCAAATACGGTGGGTGAAATCTATGGGCGGAAGGGATACTTTGGGCTTGGATACATGATTCCAACTCCAGTTAAATGGTTGACCGGGAGATAGCGGCAACCCAGGCATGAAGGGGCGAATCCCGCCAGTTCGTACCCCGCTCGGCTCTGGCTGAGTTGGTGGTAACTCTGGAGCTATCGGCGGCGCAACCGCATATCCAAACGCACTGAGAAGTCTGTCGTTGCTTAGGTTTTTCGGATCAGGGTCCAGTTCGCTTTCTCCAGCATTCGGCTTTATGGAGAGTTCCTTCCCTGTCTCGCTAGACACGCCAGAAATTGGCGGGCCTGGCGGCCAGGCAGGCGGCACACCGGGCGGCGAGGCCGCAAGCAAGAACTCTGCAAACCCAGAAACTCCTGAGGTTGCGGGCCCCGTTGGGAGACTCATTGCCTGACCAAACATCTGAAGTAGATTGATTTGCATGCTCTCCCTGCATCATTGGCAGGTAGCGCAAGTTTCATTAGGCGCGATTTTCGCTATGTTAATCTGCCATAATTCTTAGATTCATGAGCCCGAAGCCATCCCTGTCGCGCCCCCGTGTCGACAGCTTCTCGGCCCCAGATATTTTTGCCGTCAACTTGATGGCCCCCCAACCTCGCCATTTACCTCGCGAGGATTTTCACACGATTTTTAACCAGAACCCATGCTATTCGACACCGCAAAGAACATCAAGCCTTCTAAAACAGTAGAACCTACGCCGGACGAAACACCCGTTGTTAGAGGTCGGGGACGCCCGAAGAAGGAAGTAGTCGCCAGTGAGACAACAGAACCAAAGCGTCCGCGCGGACGTCCCCGGAAAGAGCCGCCCGCGGAGCCAGCTCCCAAGCGCCCTCGCGGCCGGCCGCGCAAGGAGCCTGTTGAGAATGAAGCTCCAAAGCGACCGAGAGGTCGTCCACGGAAAGAGGCGGTCGCCTCAGAAGAGCCGACTCCGTCTCTCCTGAATCTCATTTCCAATGCCCAGGGCCACCCGCTACCCTCCGTAAAGCTTAGACCACGTAAGACGCAAGACAAGCCAAAGGAGCGTCCAGCCAAAAAGGCGGACATCGGTCAATTGGTCACCATTGATCTACGCGAAGGCGAGACCGTGCCCATCCCCACTTTTCGGTCGCGAACGGCAACCACTCAAGAGCAGAAGCCACAGCATAGGCGAGAGCCTCGTCAGGCACGGCAAGCCGAACCGGAACCGGCACCCGCGCCGGTCCCGCCAGAGCCAGTCCGCCGTGAGGTTGTGCGCATTCCCGCAGAGGCTCCACAGGTTATCGTTCGAAATGGAATCCCAACTCTGGTGCGAGATCACCGTGTTTTCCCGCCAGTATTCTTTTTCGGAAATGCTTCTGACGAGAGTCGACTTGATGTCGTTCTTGAAGAGATTAAGTATGCGGCTGAGGCCGGGATCGGCGTATTTGTTCACTACGTCGATCTTGAAGTCAATAAGGATGGAGATGTAGCCGAGGCCGTTAAATTCGCGAGCTATCTGCTCAAACGCACCCTCGAGGTCGCTCCTGATGCTCAAGTCATTTTCCGCACCGTTTTCTCCGCGGCTTCGGGTTGGGAAAATGTTTATCGCAAGGCCAAGTACGTGTCGGAAAGCGGAGGACTCGGTGACCCGAGTGTCTGTGACAACGAATATTGGGAGGATGCAGAACGCTGCCTCTCCAATTTCATTGCCAAGCTTGCCGAGACCCCCCACGCGAGCCAAATCATGGGTGTCCATCTGGAGCGTGGCGAGTGGTTCTTCGCGGCAGGTTGGGGCTATGACACGAGCATTGCCGCCCAAGAAGCTTTTCGTGATTGGGTACGGATGCGATATCGCAACGACAATATTGCCCTCTGCGCAAGTTGGTTTGATGGACAAGCCCAGTTCGAGACGTTGACGGCACCCGACTTCAGTAGCGAAGTTAGGAGCGGTGAAGAATTCGTCCGTACCGGAAGGAAGACTCGCCGCTGGGTGGACTACCATCTGTTCCTTAGTGACATCACGGTAGAGCGAATCGGCAAGTTGGCCCACGTCGCCAAAAAGGCAAGCGAAGGCCGCTACCTCGTGGGTGTTAGCTACGGATATACGTTTGAATGGAGCCACCCGGCGAGCGGGCATTTATCGCTCGGTAAGTTACTTCGCAACCCTGAAGTGGACTTTATCGCTGGACCGCCTAGCTACAAGAATCGTGAACCGGCGGGAACGTGCCCCTTCCCTGGCCCCATTGATAGCTTTGCCTTGAACGGCAAACTATACGTTAGCGAAGAAGATTTCAAGACACCCATCACGGCGAAATTCGAGCCCGATGACTTCAACCCCGTCATGAAGACTCCTCAGTCTTTAGAAACGGTCCACTGGCGGGGCCTTGGTGCCGCGCTGGCTCACGGGGGTGGCGTCTGCTGGATGGACCTTTGGGGCAATGGCTGGCTTCGCTCGCCCGGGATCTGGGAAAGAGCCACCCAAGTTAAGGAAGCCCTCGTAAATCGGATGGCGGTCCCACTCGGAGATCCCGATGTTGCCGTCTTCATTGATGAACGATCACTCGCCTACCTAGTGGATCAGCGCGCATTCTCGCTTCTCGTTCAGAACGTCCGAGAATCCGTTCTGCGCTCAGGTCTCAGCGCAGGCTTTTATCTTCTCAGCGATCTTGCTCACCGAGAACAATTCCCCGAGGCCAAGGTCTATGTATTCCTCAACGCGTGGGATATTCGGCCAGAGGTCAGGAGCGCCATCAAGTCTCGTCTTCAACGCGACAACAAGGTTCTCTTCTGGATGTATACCGCGGGCCTCTTTGACACGGGCCGCGACGCCCTAGAACGAGTTCGTGAAGTAACCGGCATCGCGCTCAAGAGGCAACCGTTTGCGAGCAAGAGTGGCACCGCTATCGTACATCGTAAACATCCGCTTAGCGAGGCGTTTCCTGAAAGTGTGCTGATTGAAGGGGGGCAACTTGAGCCAAGCTACTTCGCGATCCCAGAGGACAGCATGGTTCTCGGAGAATACACCGCAACCGGTTTGCCCAGCTTCGTTTTACGTGAGTTCAACGACGACCCCAAGACCAAATGGTGCAGCGTCTTCCTCGGTGAGCCCGTCGTAACTCCAGCCCTGTTCCGCGCGCTAGGCGAACTTGCCGGTGCCCATGTCTGGAATTTCCAAGAAGACTTGGTTCATGCTCGTCTGCCCTTTGTCACCCTTCATGCTCGTGGAGCGGGCAATCGGATTGTCGCCCTCCCCGAAAAGCAATCTGCATATAACCTTCAGCGTCGAGAATGGACGACCACCGAAGGCGGGCAGATCAAGCTCTCGGTGTCCGATGGGCAAACCCAGACCTTCCTAGTGGGGTCAAAGAGCGAGATTGAAGCCATCCTTAACGCTCACACTGATGATCTGCTCCGGATCGAGGAGATTCCAGATCGAGCCGAGAACACCCTTTACTATGACGACATGCACTTCGATGTCCCAATCATGAAGGTAGACACTTGGGTGGAGGAGGGATGGTCCGAAGAGATGGCAACCGACCTAGTGTTTAAGCCCTCTGAGCTTGAGGAGACGATTGCCGTCGAAGAGGAAGCCATCCACGAGAGGCGAGCCCAGCATCAGGGTCGTCGCCGTGGACGCCGAAACGGCCGTAAGCGCCCTGAACAAAGCGACTTTGACATCGCGGAGATGAATATTGTCTTCCGAAAGCGCGAATAGACCCTGCGGAATGGTGGCCCTCGTTGGCCAGCCGAACACCGGAAAGAGCACGTTGACCAACCTGCTCGTCGGGCAAAAGGTCAGCATCGTTAGCGATAAGGCTCAAACAACCCGCCATCGGGTTCTTGGGATCGCAACGACCGATGCCTATCAAATGGTGATCATTGATACGCCGGGGGTTCACAAGGCGCACACCCATCTAGGCAAGATCCTCAATGAAACCGCACAGGGCAGCCTTGAAGGTGCCGACGTACTCGTTGTCATGGTTGATGGATCGCGCAAGCCTGACAAGAATGAGGAAGCTATTGCTGGGCTACTCAAGCTTCAAGGATGGATTGGAGCGGATGGTAAAGCGAAACCCAATGTGATTTTGTGCATGAACAAAATGGACCTGCTCAAAGCAATTGACGTCCAGGACAACTTTCAGGCGTATTCCAAACTTTATGGAACCGACCAAATCATGATGACCAGCCTTCCGCGTGGGCGCAACGTCGAAAAGCTGGTCAATATGATTATTGCCTCCCTCCCAGTAGGTCCCCTCCTCTACCCAGAGGACGAGGTAACCGATCAACCAATGCGCCGACTCGCTGCTGAGTTAGTTCGCGAGAAGGCTCTCCGGCTCACTCGGCAGGAGATCCCGCACGCAGTCGCGGCGATCGTTGACGACTGGGTGGACGATGCAGACCTTACCAAAATTCTGATCTCGCTGGTCGTTGAAAAGGAAGGTCAGAAGGCTGTCCTCATCGGAAAGCGCGGTGAGATGATCAAGCAGATTGGCACCGAGGCGAGGGGAGAAATAGAAGCTGTTCTTGACCGCCGTGTGTTTCTTGAGCTATTCGTGAAAGTTCGACCCGACTGGCGGCAAAATCCGCGTATGCTCAAGGAACTAGACTATATCTGATTACCTACTTTCCCGACCCTTGGCCAGCGCAATAATCTCTCCATGCCTTCTCCATGAAGGCCCCCATCTTATCAGCGTAGGCCTTTGCATCAAACAGTGGCGAGGCTTTAATCTTCTCCCGCAGGGCTCGCTTCCCTTTTCTAAGTGAGTCAATGTTCTTGGCCGCATTGCTTGCGATCTTCACAAACTCTTCGGGGGACCGGGCGACATTCTCTCCGAGTCCTGCATTCTGGAGGAGAGAGCTACTGACCCGGCCACGGTGGACTTGTCCCTCAAGCGTAATGACGGGCACGCCCATCAAGAGCGATTCCATGGTTGTCGTTGTGCCGTTGTAGGGAAAGGTATCGAGCGTGATGTCAATCTCGCGATACATCGCTTGATGTGCGACAACTTCGTCTTGAGGCTCCAAAATTCGTAGCTGATCCGTAACGCCTTCGGCCTCAAACCAACCCGTCACCGCCTTGCGGATTGGTGGGTGACGCAAGCCTAGTGCCTTCAACAGGAGAATGCAACCCGGATTGGCCTTCACCACGTCGGCCCATAACTTCACCGTTGTTCGGTTGATTTTAAGGTGATTATTGAATGAGCCAAAGATTACGGGGCGGTCTGGCGTGTCTTCAATATCCGGCAAGGGATCAAGGATTCCGTAGCAAAGGAAGCAACCATCAACACGGACGAGTTTCTCGGCATAGTGGGCCTCGGAGCCCTCGGGGTCGGTTATCCAATCAGCTAGGCGATAGTCCATACGCTCAAGACCGAGCGAGTGCGCGTATCCAATGGCGGAGACCTGAATCGGGGCAGGCTTCACTGCCATCACATCGGGGCGTCCGCCGATCGTCAGTCCGTTGAGATCATAGAGAATGTCAATCTTGTCGTTGTAAATGAGGTTCACAAGAGATTGGATCTTGCTGACCATGGCGATCTCTACCTTGCCGACCTCTCGGTAGAGCTCGGTGATATCATCGGGCGCACCCATCGCCAAGTAGAACACCAAGTCAAACTTCTCCTTATCTAGATGCCGCAGCCATTCCAATAAGAAAAACGAAACGGAGTGGCGTCGCAAATCGCTGGACAGAAATCCAATACGTATCTTGCGGTCGGGATCTGGCTTGGCGAGGTAGCGGCGCGTGGGAGGGATATTTGCAACCTTCTTGCCCAACTCAAAGTGAAGGTCGTCAACTTCTTGTTCGGTAATCTGATCCGAGTATAGGGAGTCGCTACAAACTACTCGCCAAAAGTGCGGACGATCGTATTGAGAGAGTTTCTCACGCAAGAACTTGAAGCCCTTCTCAAAATCCTGATCTCGGAGGTAGGTGTACAAGTTCATCGTGAGTTGCTCGTCTCCGGGAACGATGGCAGATGCTTTGGTGGCCCACTCAATGGCCTCATCAAACCGCCCCAGCATGCTCATGACATGGCCGATATTGAGCATCACGTCTGTATAATCTGGCTTAAGTTCAAGCGCCTTAAAGAGTTGAACTAGAGACTTCTCGTGCTCATTGATTCGCGTCCAATAAGCACCAAAATTGCAGTAGTACACCGGATTGTTGGGTTCCAGTTCTACGGACCGTTCCAAAAACGGAAGTGCTTCATCCGGGCGATCCAGGTTCAAGTACATCATCGCCAGCCCATGCACAGCATTTGCCTTGTCCGGGTGCTCCTCAACGACTTTCAGAAGCACGTCCAACCCCTTTTGCCGCTGATCGTTGGCAAACAACTTCATCGCATGGTCTATCTGCTGGTCAAGGAGCGTGATCACAAGCTCTATTTTGGCAGGATAAAGCTGTTGATGGAGATTGCGGCAAGACCATACCTAGGGGTTACAGTATTGTTCCCAGTGCGAACGTACGGCCAGCCCAAACCACCGTGCGTATTGTCGACCATCCATCAACGTCGAAGAGTGAACCTGATTCCTTAGAGCTATTCTGTGCGACGGAGGACGCTTCCCAGCTGCGAATATCTGTTGCGCTCGTTCGATGAAGGCGTTCGAATCGTTCGCGATCCATTCCAAATGTCCAAACTCTTCGAGTAATGATGCGCCTACTCTTGAACGGTGAGACGTACCTTTCAACGTAACTACGGGTACTCCCATGATTAGCGCATCAAGCGTCGTTGTTGCACCGTTGAACGGATAGGTGTCCAAGATCCCATCAACCGCGTTGAACTCCGACATGTACCCCGCGTAGTCCACCGGCCCCTCAACTAGTTCGACGTTCCCAATTCCAACTTCATCAAAGAACCGGCTAACTCGGCTGCGCTCGCTCGACTTCGAGAACTGGGCGGACATGCATCGCAAGCGCGATCCAGGCGTTGCCCGAAGGACCTCCGACCACAACCTGGCGGTCTGTCGATTGATTTTTTTGGCGTTGCAATAGGCCCCCCAAATGAAATCACCCGACGACGACGCCTCGATCACTGGGACGTCCTCCGTGGGTTCGTAGCATAGGAGCGGGTTCTGGATCAGGGGCCTGGGCCAATCCGCGTGACCTCCTTGATCCGTAAGCTCGCCCGTCAGCCCCTCAATCTGGAGCGAAGCGGGATAGCCAATGCCGGAGAAAACCAGTGGTGCGGGACGAATCGCCAGTAACTCGGGGCGTCCGCCGACCGTATAGCCGGCCAAATCAAATAGAACGTCAATAGAATCGCTAAGGCACTTTTGGGCTATGGCGGTTTCCCTCAGCCTTGCACAGGCGTGAAAATCCCCGAGTTCCTTGAACCGCTCCGTCACTGAGTCTTCTCGCAAGTTCAGCGAATAGAAACTCAACTCAAACCCGAGTTCTTTAAGGAACCGGAGGAAGCTTAGCGTGAACGAAGCAACGGGGTGGGAGCGAAAATCCGGCGATAGGAACCCAATCTTGAGGGTGCGCTGGGGGTCCCGAGTGCCGGCGAAGCGTCGCGTGGGACTGTAGGTCTTGCCCAATCGGTCACCGACTTCACGATGGAGAGCAATCACCTCAGATTCGTCTAGATCGTCGAAGTACAGGGATTCGGCAGCCGCCACGCGAAGAGCCGCGGTCCCTGGTTGACTCATGGCTAGCTCAACAAGTTCTCGCCAGGCACCGCGCTCATCCAAGGTTCGGGCGCACAGAAATGTATTGATGGCCGCCGTTGAGGAGTTCGGTTGCCGTTTCAAGGCGCGACGAGCCGCGACCGCACCCTCCTCTCCTCGGTCGAGGAGGAAGCAAACATGCGAGAAGTTCAGGAGAGCCTCGAAAGGAGCTGGCTCCTGTTCGACGAGGGGCAGGAGGAGGGCATAGGCCGCTTCATTCTGTCCGGTTGAGCTAAGCGCAAGGGCCCGCGCAGAAGCCGCCGCCGTGCGGGTCAATTCCGAATTCGTCGCGCGCTCAAGGGGATCCAGCGCTTCCGCCGGCCGATCCATCTCAAGGAGCAGCTGTCCCAGCAGTAATTGAACCTGCGGCTCCCCATTGAGGTCTATTGCCCGTTCAAGCAACTCGATCGCCTGCTCGCCGTTGCCAAGTTGGAATTTGCGCTTCGCGGAGTCAATGAGTTGGGCAATGCGTCCTTCCATCGCCAAGATTATGGGCGAGATGGTTAGCTACAATGAATCGTGCTTCGCGTCGTGATGCTGTCTTGGGAATATCCTCCGCGCATCGTCGGCGGCATCAGCCCTCACGTTTACGACCTCTCCAAAGAGCTCGTCAAACTCGGGATCGAGGTTCACGTCGTCACGAAGAACACCCCCCTCGCCCCCGATGAAGAAGTCGAGCCAAGCGGGGTGCATGTCCACCGGGTCCATCTCGAACGCGAGCCTGACAATTTCGTCCACGAAATCCAACTCCTCAACCGCGCGACCGACCTTCGCGTGCGCAAACTCCTCGAAGATTGGCGACCCGGCGGGCAGCCCACCATCTTCCACGCCCACGATTGGCTCTCCCTTGAAAGCGCGAGAGAGCTCAAATACGAGTACCAACTGCCCGTCGTCGCCACCATCCACGCGACCGAAGAGGGGCGCAATGGCGGCATTTTCACACCCATGCAAAAGTACATCCACGAAATGGAGTACTGGCTCAGCTATGAGGCGTGGCGCGTCATTGTGTGCTCCGAGTTCATGAAGGGCCAAGTCGAGCGATCTTTTCAGGTTCCGAGCGACAAAATTGATATTATCTTCAATGGCGTTGATGCGCCGAAGTTTGAGTTTGAGTGGACCGAGGCCGACCGCAAGGCCTGGCGGGCGAAGCTGGCCCTCCCCAATGAAAAGATCGTCATGTATGTCGGGCGATTTGTACGGGAAAAAGGCATCCAACTTCTCCTCAACTCCGCCAGCGCCATCCTGGCCCAGCAGCCGAACACCAAATTTGTCATCGTCGGGGGCGGGAATCGGGAGCGATTCGAGAAATTCGTCCGGTGGTATGGCCTCCAAGACAAGGTCCTGTTTACAGGATTCATGGCCAATCGTTCACTCCATCAGCTTTTCCGATGTGCCGATGTCGCGGTGTTCCCCAGCCTTTACGAGCCCTTCGGCATTGTCGCCCTTGAGGGCATGGCGGCGGGAGCGGCGGTCGTAACTTCGGACGCGGGCGGTCTCAAAGAAGTTTGTGTGAACAATGTTACCGGCACAAACTTCTACTCAGGCAATGGCGAGTCCCTCGCTTGGGCGGTCTTGCACATTCTGAACAACCCCGCCAAAGCCGAGCGCATGAAGAAGATGGCCCGGGCGCGGCTCTACCTTGATTTTAATTGGGAAGTCATCGCCCAGCAAACCCGCGACGTGTATTACCGAGTTTGGAACGAGTTCGTCGCGTCGCACCATGCCGATGCTTCCCTCTGGCCCGTCATGCCGGGCGCCGAGGAGCGGGCCGAGCGCGCCCACGTGAAAGAAAAAGCGGTCACCGGGGGATTTGACACCCGCCCGCCGCTCCCCCTCGCCGCCGAGTTGCCCACCGAGCCCGTCCGCCTCAATAAGGTCACGCCCGGACATGCGCTCGATGAGCTTGAGGACGAAGACAAGGAATAGAATCTCCCGCGCCAAGCCAAGAAATGACCCTTTCCCATTCCTAAATGAGCAGGGCCCCAAGGCCTTGGCCCATTTTCGCCCCTCAAATGAGCCAAACCGAGAGCCATCTGAACTCAATGGGCAAAGAAATGAGCAAATCTGTTGGATAAACGCTCATTTTGTGGAATGACATGATCAGGGCGAAGGCCCAAGGAAGCAAAATCATATGTCATCCATCACAATCCCGGGCGCGGACCTCGCGGCGAGCGCCAAGTTCAACACTTTTGCCACCGGCGTGACGGCTAATGCCGCCGCTTTGGGGCTCACCGTCGGTCAGGTTGAATCGGCCAATGACGCGGCAGACGACTTCGCCGCCAAGCTGCTCGCCGCCAACAATGCCAAGGATGCGGCGAAGGGCGCGGTGAGCGAGAAGGACAAGTCGCGCAAAACGACCACGTCTACCGTTCGAGAACTTGCCCAAATCGTGAAGAATGCGCCCGGCGCAACGCCCGCCATTTTGGCCGCCTGCGGCCTCACCCCCGGCTCGACCCCGGGTGGCGCGCTCGGCCCGGTTTCGGATGTCAGTGCCACCGCTTCGGCCAATGGCACCGCCGTCATCAAGTTCAACCGCAATGGCAATTCGCGCAACACCACGTTCCTGCTCCAATATCGCCTCAGCGAATCGGGGGCTTGGCAGTGGCTGGGCACGACGACGCGAACTCGATTTGTGGACGGCGGCGCCGCACCGGGCGTCTTCAAGATGTACCGCGTGATCTCGCAAAAGGCGGGCGTAGACAGCACGCCATCGAACGAGGCCGTGATCTATGGTGAGGGCTTCTTCGAGGATCTCTCGCTCGCGGCCTAAAGAATAATCTGCGGGTTCCTCTAAAGAATCCGCAGAAACCTACCTATAATTAGGGTGCGCCGTCCTGAAGGTGCATTGTGTCGGTAGGTGTCTATTCTCCGTTTGAGTAATTCCTAGGGTGCCGTTCAGGGGGCACCCTTTCCTTTTGCGCTTGGCACCGGCGCGCTTGCCTCTCGAAGAAACCGGCTACGGGCTTTCCTTGGCCGGCGAAAGATGCGCCGCTAGCCGCCAAGCGCCTTAACGGCCTGGTTGACGAGGACGGCAAAGATCCACGCGAGCGAGGTCATGTAAGTGAACACAAATAATGGCCACTTCCATGTGTTGGTCTCGCGCTTGATGGCGGCGAGCGTCGCGCCACACTGACAGCAGAGCGCAAAGAACACCATGAGGGCGAAACTCGTGCCCGTCGTGAGGAGCGGCGAACCATCGGGCCACTTCGCGTTCTGAACCTTATGAACGAGTTTGGTGGAGGTCTCGTCTTCTTCAGAACCGAGGTCAAAAATGATGCCGAGCGAACTAACGAGCACCTCGCGAGCCGGGAACGCGGCTAGGATCGCGGTGCTGATTCTCCAATCGAATCCGGCCGGGCGGAAGACCGGCTCAATGAACTTGCCAAACTTGCCGAGCGCGGAATCTTCGAGGCGCCTTGCGTCCACATAATTGGTCTCATCCGCCTCTAGGTCAGCCTTCTCGGACGGTTTTGACTGGCCCGACATGGAAGCAGCAAATTCTTGTTTGTACTTTGCGTCCGCCTCGTCACTGCGCGGGAAGTAGAGTAAGCCCCAGATGATGATGGACATCACGACAATAATTGTGCCCGCGGTCTGCAGAAAGACTTTGGCCCGGCTGACCATCGCATTGCCAACCTCGCGCCACTTCGGCCACTGGTAGGGGGGCAATTCCATCAAGAATGGCAACCGCTTTCCCTTGAGGATCGTGCGGTTGAGGAACCAGATGATGGGAACGCTGATCACGGCACCGAGCGCGTGCATTCCGAACAATGTCAATCCCGCCACCCATGGCCCAAACTTAGGCTCGATAATCGCACCGATGAGGAGGATGTAAACCGGCAATCGCGCCGAACACGACATCAATGGCGCGACCAAAATGGTCGCCAAGCGGGACCGGCTATCGGGCATGATCCTTGCCGACATAATGCCGGGAATTGCGCAGGCAAATGAACTCAGCAACGGAATAAAGGCCTTGCCGTTGAGCCCGCACCAACCGAAGAGCTTATCCATGAGGAAGCTGGCGCGGGCAAGGTAGCCCGAACCCTCCAGCATCGCAACAAACCCAAACAGAATCAAGATTTGCGGCAGGAACACCACCACACCACCGATTCCCGCGATGACGCCATCTACAATCAGCGATTGAAGCCAGGGTATGGGCGCCAGCGCCCCTCCAACAAAATCGCCGATCTTGCCAAATCCCCCATCAATGAAGTCCATGATCGGCGCCGCAAGCGTATACACGCTTTGGAACATGGCGTACATGACCAACAGGAAAAACACAAGGCCAAACACCCGGTGGGTGAGGAACTTATCAATCTGATCTTGGCGAGCGCGAAGCCTGAGGCCAGGATTCTCCTTGAAAGCGGCGGCATGGACTTCCTCGGCCCAAATGTATCGAGACTCAATGCTTTCGAAATGGAGCGGACTGGGTTCTTGGCCCTGGTCAATGACTTCCTTGAGGACTTGCTTGAGTCGGGAAATTCCCGCCCCTTTGTGCGAGACCACCTGCACAACCGGAACGCCCAACTTTGCTTCTAAAGCGGCCCGATCAATCTCAATCCCCTTCTGGTTCACGATATCGGACATGGTCAACACCGCAACCATGGGAATCCCAAGTTCGATCACCTGACTGAAGAAGAAGAGATTGCGCTCAAGGTTGGTCGCATCGAGCGCGATCAGCATGACGTTCGCCTTTCGCTCGGTCTCACTGTCTCCCCGAATGGCGGCGGTCGCGATCTCTTCGTCGCGAGACATCGCGGTCATGGTGTATAGGCCCGGGATAT
>JADZDX010000021.1 GCA_020850835.1 Fimbriimonadaceae bacterium | reverse complement strand
CGCTGGCCTATCAGCACAACGCCACCACCGAGTGGGTTTGGCAAGATACAGTTCAGCCCTACATGAAGAACTGGGACATCGTCTTGAACAACAAGCGATCGCGACCTACGGGTGCAGCGGTCTACGTTAACTTCAAGCGAACCAACCACATGGCCTTGCCAGCTCGCGCTGACACGAGCCCTGTCGCCGCTGTTGTGACCAACGGTCACTTCCGCTCCACTTGGACCGGCGTTCCTACCGTCAAGTACGACGGTATTGCTGGCGCTTCCTACGATGGAACTGCCGCCACCTCAGCATTCTATGGATACCGCAAGTCAGCTTCTCTTACGAGCAGCGGAATTGAGAATGTATCCACGACTGCGATGGTTGCAGAATCTTCGGATCACGACGCCTGGTTCTTGTACATTGGAAGTGATAGCTCCGCGACCACGACCACCCTTGGCCCTCTCAACTATGTTGTCCGATGGACTCCTATCGACTACAACGAGAACCCAGGGAATGGCTACGGTGCGTGCTTCACCTCAACAACTCGTCCGCAGGATAGCGTGACCGGTCTGTACCCAATCGGTGGACCGTACACGTTGCCAAAGGGTCGAACCACCTATGTGGCCACCGACTCTTCTGCACGAGCTGCTGATACTCGATCCTACTTCTTCACAGGTAAGCCGAGTACTGTGGTTGCTGGGTTCAACGTACCAGTCGCTCTCAACCCATCCGGACAACTCTAACGATAATGAAGTACACACTTGCTCTCTTAATTCTCGTTGGATCGCTCCTCGTCATTGGTTGCCAAGGCGGTGCGCCGAAGGACGCAGCTAATGAAGGTGCCGGAACCAATCAGGGTAATGACTCTAATCGCGGCGAAAGCGGCAAGATGGAAACCCAGAAGACAACTCTCTGAGTTAGCATTACCTTAGTCAAAGCGGAGACCGATCAGTCGGTCTCCGCTTTTTTCTTGCCAGCCATTTCTAGTAGAATGAACCCAATGGATTCGCAGACCTTCATGCCTTCGACCGAGACTCTCTTTGAGAGAACCGGCGAAAACACGATGATCGTGAACATGGGCCCTCAGCACCCGAGCACACACGGTGTGTTGCGGGTGATCTGCGAGCTTGACGGCGAAACCATCGTCCAGTGCAAGTGCGTCATCGGCTACCTCCATACCGGAATGGAGAAAGAAGCCGAGTACCAACAGTATATGAAGTGCGTGGTCATGACCGACCGCATGGACTACTTAAACGCCAACGGGACTAATCTCGCCCATGCGCTCGCCGTTGAGAAGCTACTCGGCATTGAGATCCCGAAGCGCGGAGACTACCTGCGCGTCATCTTGGCTGAACTCAGCCGCATTGCGAGTCACTGCCTCTGGCTAGGAACCCATGGCCTAGACCTCGGGGCCATGACCCCATTCTTCTACATCATGCAGCAGCGCGAAATGGTGCTGGACATGTTCGAGATGTTCAGTGGCGTACGCATGATGCCGAGTTGGATTGTTCCGGGAGGGCTCCGCGGGGATATCCCCGACGGATTTGAAGCCAAGCTCCGGAAGTTCCTGACCGAGTTCCCCAAGGAGCTTGAGGTCGTTGAAAATCTCCTTGTCGAAAACCCCATCTGGATGGAGCGCACCCAAAACGTGGGTGTCCTCACCGCACAACAGACCCTGGAACTGGGCTGTAGCGGCCCCATTGCCCGAGCAAGCAGTGTCCCTTGGGACCTACGAAAGAGTAACCCCTACTCCAGCTATCAGGACTTTGACTTTAAGATTCCGGTCGGCAAGAATGGCGATAGCTATGATCGGTTCTTAGTTCGAATCGCCGAGATGAAGGAGAGCTGCAAGATCCTTCAGCAGGCAATAGATGGCCTTCCCGAAGGCCCGTGGAACTCAAGTGATCGCAAGGTTGTCCCGCCCCCTCGTGAAGAGCTTGACACCTCGATGGAATCACTGATCCACCACTTTAAGCTGTGGACCGAGGGCTTCCACCCGCCAGTCGGCGAAGCCTTTGCCTCGGTTGAAGGCAGCAAAGGAGAGCTTGGCTTTTATATCGTGAGCGACGGAACAAACCGTCCGTACCGATGGCATGTCCGCCCGAGTAGCTTCATGAACCTGAAGGCTCTGGAAGTCCTAGCCGTTGGTCGCCTCATTGCCGACGTCATTGCCATTATTGGCTCGATTGACATCGTGCTGGGCGAAATTGATCGCTAGAATCAGTGCTTTCCGAAAGTTCGCGTCTTGCGCTTCATTCGGCGTTGACCGTGATTCTTCTTTCGCCCTCGGAACAGGACGCACTTTTTCTCTCGCTTTGCCATGGTTTGATGGTACCTGCAGGGCGATCGTGGTGTCATTCCTTGCACAACACGGTAAAATGAACTTATGGTCCCTGCGCTTTTGGGCTTATTACTTATCCCACCGCCCAGGACCGTAGACTCTCTCGACCTTCCTTCCCGCTATCGAAGTCGAATTGTCCTAATCCAGCCCAAGAAGTTTGATGAGAAAGTCATCGCATTGACGTTTGATGACGGCCCAGACCCAAAGGTCACGCCTTGGATCCTTAAGACGCTTCGAAAGTACGACGCGAAGGCGACATTTTTCATCTTGGGCGTCAATGCCCATGCCCACCCAGCGACGGTCAAGCAGATTGCGGCCGCCGGGCATGCGATTGGTCAGCACAGTTGGTCCCATGCCTCAAAAGCCGATGATGCAAAGGCCTCGCTGGAGTTTGCCAAGACCAATGGCCTCCTCAAGACATTACTCGGCTACCGTCCGATCATGTACCGTCCGCCCTACGGTATCACCAAGAACGGTCTGACCAAGTTGGCCCTGAAGGAGCGAGACGCCGTGATTATTTGGACGCGAATCGCCAATGACACGTCTACCAAGAGCCCGGCGAAGGTTAACTTGAACGTAGGTTCGCCCGGCCCCGGAGAGATTGTCTTGATGCACGATGGGTATGGCAAGACCTGGACGGCCGAGGCTCTTCCCCGCATTCTAAAACGAATGACCGCTAAGGGTTATAAGTTTATTACCGTGCCAGACATGCTCCGTCGTTGGGATCGATATTTGGATGCCCACCCGGACCGAGGGGCAACGAAGCCCTGGCATCTCTAAGCATTCCACGTCGGAGGGGGTACGGCATGCCGCATGGTCAGAGCTTTGACAACACTATCCGACTCCCCTACGGAAACCATCACAATACCATTTGAAGCAAATCGATTCTCCACGACGCATCTCACGTTCACGATGATGCCGCCGCCTGTCTCGAGCATTTTGAACGCCTGGGCGGGCACATAGTCTCCAAATTCAATGTTCACAGCCCCATGCAGGTGCCCATACCGCTTGCTGAAAATGCGAAGAGCTTCGTCCACCTCAATGTTGCTCATGCCCAGGGGCCATTGGATGACCTTTGCTCCCTTGCGGCGTAGCCTTGTTGCTAGAGATGCAGTTCCCCCCGCGACGATAACTGTCCTTCTTGAAAGGGGCCTAGGGTCGCTCAATCCGAAACTCCAAGCTACCAAGGCGAATCACATCATCCTCGTTGATGCGGGTCCTCAACTCAGCGCTTAACTTGGCGTCATTAAGCATCGTACCGTTCGTAGAACCGAGATCCGTCAGATAGATCCCGCTTTCCTCAAGCTCAATTACACCATGGGCCCCGCTCACATAGGCATCGTCAATGACAATCGCGTTTGTATCTCGGCGACCAAAACTGTTAGCCCCAAGGTGGAGGGGATAGCGAGTCGAGCTGTTTACCAAGAAGGCCCTTGGCGCAGCGGTGGGAGGAGGCGTCTGTATTGTTTGGCCGCCGATGGGCATTGCCGTTTTCGCAGATTCACCTGGCAAGGACAGCGTGAGTTTGAAACCACCAAGTGATACAACGCTCCCTTGTTCAAGGGGCGTGGGCGCGGTAATGGGATCATTGTCTAACTTTGTGCCGTTGGTAGAACCTAGGTCATTGAGGATGAGGCCCTCACCCATATTGATGCTCGCGTGGCGACGAGAAACTCGAGCATCGTCCAAAGCAATATCGCCTTGACGACCTAGGATATTTTCGCCAGGCCGCAGGGTGTGCTCCCGGCCCGCTTCATCTACCAAGACTGGCATTCGAATTGTTGGGGCGCCAAAAGCATCATCGGGTAACGCACGATCAAAGATCAGTCCGCAATCAACGCAAAACATCACTCCCGCCGGATTGAAGGACTTGCACACGGGACATTGCACCGGCTTGATCACTTGGGTGGCATTGATGGTCGGAGCCGTACCCATTACGGTTTTATTCACATCAAGACTTTGGGTGCGATTGGGATCCATTTCTAGCTAGACGTTACCCGTGCCAGGATTTCTTGGTCGCTCAGCCCATCAATTTGGATGACCTTCAAGCGAGCGCTGCGCCCCTTCACAATGGTGATCGAAGACCTTGGCACATTGAGGGCCTTGCTCAGGATGGCGATTACCGCGTCATTCGCTTCCCCATCTACGGGCGGCGCATTCGTGTACACCTTCAAGCCCTCGCTCGATGGAACGACTTTGGATTGGGAGCTTCTTGGAATGACCTTGAGGAACAACGCCTACTTCTTGATCTTGGCCAAGACCCGGTTGCGATTGCTCTTCGCCGGGAGGTCACCGGGCAGCAGGGCAATCAAAGCATCCCAAACTCGTACCGAATCCCGGTAGCGCCCCAGCCGATCGTAGCTATGAGCCAACCAACGATACATATTCGGATGAGGCGTCTTCTTCAGTTCTGGCTCAACCAAGGCCGGGATCTTTGCATAGGACTTCTTCAAGAACCAGAATTGGGCAACTGAATAGCAAGCGTCTCGCCGATCGGGATAATCCCGGCGATACTTCATGTACAACCCCAGGGCCTCATCTTGCCTGTCTGTACTCTCAAGGAGCCATCCCAAATCGCTCATTGCTTCCCAATCGTCTGGATGCATCGCGTAGCGGAAACGTAAACCTTGGATAGCGCGAGGAAGGTCGCCATCGTGGAAGTTCTGATCCACATATTGGATCATGGCCTCATCAATAGCGTTCCACACGGCATCCTGCCGCGGATCTTGTGCCCACGACATTGGGATCAAACCCAAGACTAGACCGACGACCACCAGCTTCATTTTTCCCATTGGGTTACTCCCCTAATGCCTTACGGAGCGCTTCCTGCGCGAGTTGCGGATTCGCGCGGCCTTGACTCTTTTTCATTAATTGTCCGACGAGAAAGCCCATCACATTGGTTTGCCCATTGTGATATTTTTGGACAACATCCGGATTATCGGCTAAAACTTCAGCGGTCCAAGCATCAACTTGTCCAGAGTCACTAACTTGCGTCATGCCGCCTTCTTCCACGATTGAATTCGGCATCTTGCCGGACTCGAACATGTCCCCAAAGACCTGCTTACCGATCTTGCCGCTGATGGTGCCCTTTGCGATGAGTCCGGTCAGTTCAGCAATATGCGCTGGAGTTACCTTAGTAAGCGACCGGCCCTTCTGTTCAACCACGCTTTGTCCGGTCTCATTTAAGAGCCGGGCAAAGTCGGAGTTCATCCAATTACAGGCGGCTTTTGGCTCGGCGCCAGCAGCAACGCAAGCTTCAAAGAACTCGGCCCAAGGGCGTTCAGCGGTTAGGACACCAGCATCGTATTCACTCAACCCAAACTCTTTCTGGTAGCGTTGCCACTTGGCAATCGGTAGTTCCCCGATCGTGGCCCTGATGCGTTCAATCATGGCGTCGTCGAAAAACATTGGCATAAGATCGGGGCAGGGGAAGTATCGGTAGTCGTTTTCCGATTCCTTCACCCGCATCACGTAACTGGCTTGAGTGTCCTCATTCCAGCCCCGGGTTTCCTGTAGGATTGGTTCGCCCCGTTCGATGGCGGCAACTTGGCGATTACGCTCAAACTCGACGCCACCAAAAACGGATCGGAAACTTCCTAGGTTCTTGAGTTCGGTCTTGACGCCAAAGGTTTCAGAGCCTTCGGGTCGGACCGAGGGATTGGGTTCGGCTCGCATGCTGCCCTCTTCCATTTTGCCGTCGCAAACCCCAAGGTAAACGAGGAGCTGGCGAAGCCGTTCGCCATACTCTTTGGCCTCTTCTGGGCTTTCGATGTCGGGTGGAAAGGCCGTCACGATTTCCATGAGTGGCACCCCAGCGCGGTTCAGGTCGACCCCACTACCGCCCCCTGGCAGGTGCATGAGCTTACCGGTGTCCTCTTCGAGGTGCACGCGAGCGATTTTGATACGCTTGGTCTTGCCGCCTTCAACCGGGATGTCGATCCAACCGTGATAACCAATCGGATTGGTCTCGCCGTACTGGCTGATCTGATAGCCCTTGGGCAGGTCGGGATAGAAGTAATTCTTCCGATGAAAGACGCTGTCACGGGCGATCGTGCAATTGAGCGCGAGTGCCGTTTTCATGACGAGCTCAATCGCGTGCTTGTTGGGCACGGGAAGAGCACCAGGGAGACCAAGGCATACCGGACAAACGCGCGAATTGGGCTCACCACCAAATGCTACTTGGCATCGGCAGAACATCTTGGATTCGGTAAGGAGTTCCGCGTGTACCTCCATGCCGACGCTGAGCACGTAGTTCGCCATGAAGCTAGAGTTTACTCCCGCACGCGGAGGGTTAGGCGTCCACGATTACTGTTACGGGCCCATCATTCAGTAGCTCAACTTGCATATCAGCACCAAACTCACCTGTTTCGACTGGGATCCCAAGCCGGCGCAACTCTGAAACGAGCCGGTCTACCAAATCCTTCCCCGCCTCATACGGCGCAGAGTCGGTGAAACTCGGCCTGCGGTTCTTCGCGGTCTCGCCATAGACGGTGAAGTTTGAAACCACCAGAATCCCCTGGCCATCCCCTATTGCCAAGTTCATTTTCCCATCCGGGTCATTGAAGATGCGGAGCTTCACGAGCCTATCCGCCAAGCGAACAGCGTTCGCCTCCGAGTCCTCGCGGTGCGCCCCGACTAGAACTAACAGGCCCGATCGGCACTGCCCCACCAAGGTGCCCTCAACCGATACCTTAGCCCAAGCTACGCGCTGGACGATTGCCCTCACCGCGAGCCCGTCCTTCCATGAACACGCAGAATACTAAACACATCGCTCAAGTTTGAAATCTTGTTGAGGACCTGGTTGAGGTGCTCGAGGTCACGCACCTCAACGGAGATATCCCACTCAAAGGTCGTGTTGGGTAGCGGCCGGACCTTCATGCCGACAATGTTGGCTCGGGCTTCAGCGATCATGTTCGAGACATCTGCCAACAGGCCCTGCCGTTCCAGCGTCACAATCTTTAGGTTCACCCGAAAGACTCCCGCTCCATCGGGCTCCCAGTGAATCGGAATCAACCTCTCAGGATCGGACTGCTCATACGCCAAGGCATTGCTACAAGCGGCCCGATGAATCATGATTCCCCGGCCGCGGGTCACATATCCAACAACGTCTTCTCCAGGAATTGGATCGCAGCACTTCGCTCGGCGCATACTGACCGAATCGAGACCACCGACCACGTTCATCACACCGGTCTCGCGGGCCTTATTGGGGCCGCGTGCCCCCTTTACTTGGGTTGGCGGACGCATCTTGTCCACGACACTGATCGCGCTCACAAGGCCCTCACCCACCTTGGCAAAGATATCCTCGGTCGTACGGCAGTCCTTAATCTGCCCGATGACCCCGTTCAGCTTCTCGCCTAAGTACAATTTGGGTTCAAGCTTGCGACTCTTCAATTCACGCTCAATCAGGTCTTTGCCTTGAGCCACATTCTCATCCCGGCGGCGAGTTCGGAAGTAGCTCCGTAGCTTGCTCTTGGCGCTTGGGCTAGCGGTGAACTGGAGCCAATCCAAACTCGGCTGAGCATTGCTTCGCGTGATCACCTCCACAATGTCGCCATTCTTAAGCTTATGGTCAAGCGGCACGATCTGACCTCCGACCTTTGCTCCCACGAGGCGCAAGCCCAAGTTGGTATGCACTCGAAAGGCAAAGTCCACGGGAGTTGAGTTTGTAGGAAGGTCCAGGACCTCGCCTTTGGGCGTAAACACAAAGACCTGCTCACTAAACAGGTCTGTACTTAGATTGCGCAGGAAGTCGGATGACGTCCGGTAGTCGCTGGACCAATCAAAGAGCTGTTGCCGCAGGTTGGCGAATCGCTGATCAACTGCATTGGCTCCTTCCTTGTAGGCGTAATGAGCGGCCACACCCATCTCGGCGACATCGTGCATCTCCTTGGTTCGGATCTGGATTTCAAGCGGCTCCCCACGAGGTCCAATGACCTTGATATGCAGTGACTGATAGCCGTTGGACTTTGGCCGGGCGATGTAGTCGGCGAAATGCTCCTGCATCGGAACCCAAAGACCGTTTACGACCCCCAAGGCAACATAGCAATCATCCTTTGAAGCCACAACGATCCGCATCGCGATCAAATCCAAGATTTCTTCGAACCGGAAGCCGTGGATCACGATCTTGTTGAAAATGCTGTAAAGGTGCTTTGGTCGCCCTTGAACCTCCACGACCTTCACACCTCGCTTAATGAGTTCGTCCTTTACGATGCGAATCGCCTCATTGAGCTCGTTCTCACGGTCGGCCCTGGTTCTCGCGACAAGTTCCTGAATATCCTTGTATTCATTGGGGTGCAGGAACTTAAAGGCAAGATCCTCAAGCTGCCACTTAACTTGCCAAATCCCAAGCCGCGCCGCGAGGGGGGCAAAAATATCCAGCGTCTCTTGGCTAATCCGGATGCGCTTGGCCGGATCCTTATGCCCCTCAAGCGTCTGCATATTGTGGAGCCGGTCGGCAAGCTTGATCACCATCACTCGCACGTCCTTGGCCATCGCAAGGAGCATCTTACGGAGGTTCTCGGCGGCTCGATCGGTTTCTGTTGACTTTCTTTGCCGCTCACTATTCTCATCAAGCGTCCTGAAGCTGAGCTTGGTGACACCTTCAACCAGAACGGCGATCTCTTCCCCGAACTCCTCACGGATACGCTCGGACGTGAAGCCTTGGCAATCCTCAACCGTATCGTGCAACAGCGCTGCGCAAAGCGTCGCATCGTCCATGCGAAGGTGAGCGAGGATACTGGTTACCGCGAGGGGATGAGTGATGTAAGGATCGCCCGTCGCCCGCATTTGGCCCGAATGAGCCTGCTCAGCAAGATAGTAGGCATACCGAATTTTTCGTACGTCTGCATCCGGCCTTTGCCCACGGATATCGTTCAGCAACTCGGTGAGCCCTTCGGGCTCATCCCAGGTGTGCGAAATCTCGTACGGCGACGCCATAGCAGTGCAGCAATCCGTGCCGCCTGCGACATTGAAAGCGTCTCGGGCTTTAATTTTAACCTAGTTAAGCTCATCTG
>JADZDX010000020.1 GCA_020850835.1 Fimbriimonadaceae bacterium | reverse complement strand
CGGTAATCGGATGGCAAATCAGCCAATGCTTGCTGCACCGTTACCCGAAGTGTTGTACGTTCTTCTGGAGACCCATAGGGTGTATCAATCGGAAGCTCCAGCAATTTGTGCTGACGCATCTTATCAATGCAAAGATTCCGCGTTATCCGAAAAAGCCATGTTCGGAAGGCCCCGTCGGCTCGAAGTTCGCTGGCTCGACGTAATACTCGTACAAAGGTCTCGGCGGTCGCATCTTCAGCATCACTGCGATTGCCAAGCATGCGGAAGGCATACCGGTAAATGCGTTCGGAGTAGAGATCATAGAGCCCCCCAAGTGCCGAATTATCTCCCGCCGCTAGGGCGCTGAGATACCTTCTTTCAAGAATTGTTTCTTCGGTGGGTTCGGCCGGCATCGGTTGCGTTACCCCAGTATAACCATTGGCCCAATGAATGGGAAGTGGAAAACTTGGGGATTAGGTTGTTTGAAGGATCGTCTTGCTCAGAATTTTGCCTTCGAGGTCCAAGTAGTACAAGATCGGGATGCCAGTTGCTAGTTCAACATTCATGATCTCTGTGCCACTCAGGCCCTCAAGGGCCATTACGATGCTGCGGTTGCTGTTTCCATGAGCCACGACCAACACATTCCGCCCCTGCTTCAGGTCTCCAAAAATACACCGTTCGTAGAAAGGTATGGTGCGCTCGCTGGTCTGCTTCAGAGCCTCGCCGTTGGGTGGCGGTACGTCAAAACTCCGCCTCCAGATGTGAACCTGTTCATCGCCATACTTAGCTGCTGTATCAGCCTTGTTGAGCCCCTGAAGATCACCATAATGGCGCTCGTTCAGGGCTACATCTTTGATCACAGGGAGACTGGTGCCCATCGTTTCCTGAATAAGGGAAAGCGTGTGCTGCGCACGAGTGAGTGCGCTGGTATACGCGACATCAAAGGTGAGCCCTCTCAGCCTTAGGCCCGCTTGCCGAGCCTCCTCTGCCCCTAGTTCAGATAGCGGTACGTCCACCCATCCGGTGAATCGGTTTTGGAGATTCCAAATAGACTGCCCATGGCGCACAAGAGCTAGGGTCGGCATGGGTTGGTTGTACCCGGTACGATGGAATGTATGAACTTTCGCGTGGATGAGCCGAGCCGGTTGGATAAGTTCCTCGCGATTCAACTCCCCTCGTTTAGCCGTACCAAGCTTGCGGCCCTGATTGAGCAGGAAGGAGTTTGGGTCGATGGGGTGCTCCGTAAGCCGAGCTTTCGGCTGGAGCCGGGGATGATGGTGTCCCTAGAAGAAGTAGAGGCGACACGTCCTCACGATCTCACTCCAGTTGAGATGGACCTGGATATTGTGTTTGAAGACGAGTCGCTTATCTTGATCAATAAACCGAGGGGTCTGGCGTCTCACCCCGCGCCTGGGTTACAAGAACCTACCCTTGTCAATGGTCTACTGGCTCGGTGGTCATCGCTTAGCACAGGATCGGCAGACTACCGTCCTGGGATTGTGCACCGTTTGGACAAGGAAACGACGGGATTGATGGTCGTTGCTAAGACAGATCAAGCCCACCGATCCTTAGCGGAGCAAATTGCTGAAAAGTCTGCGGAGCGGCGGTACGTAGGATTTGCCCAGGGAAAGCTTGGTCATGCTCGGCTGAAAGTCGAGGCACCCATTGGGCGGGACCGCCATGATCGCCGGAAAATGGCAGTGGACCCCCATGGGAAGCCAGCAGTGACCCACCTGAAAGTTCTCGCTGATATTGGCAGCGATACGGTAGTGGCGGCGCGGCTTGAAACGGGCCGAACGCATCAGATTCGCGTACATCTTGCCGCAAGCGGCCATCCGCTTAAAGGGGACACCATCTACGCTCGAGAACCTTGGAGCGAAGGTCCGCTACAACTTCATGCCGCCTATCTGAGTTTCTCACACCCAGCTACGAATGATCCGGTCGCGTTCTTTGTCCCGCCGCCGGCTGACTTTGAACACCAGATAGCTAGAGAGGCTATTGAAGACTGGTAGGTGACTACTGCGTCGCCAACTCGATGAACACGATTTTGGGTTGCAGATTCAAGTCCACCTCGCCCTCGTGCCCGGTGATAATAGCTGCGTAAATATGACCTGGCAACAGACTAACATTGGCTGACGCATATTGCACCAAAGCATCGGTATCAGCCCGCCGAACAATGAATTGGAACGACGTGGCATCCACAAGGAGGTTACGGATTGCCCCAAAGGTCATGTCGGTTGTTTCGACCGAAGGGTTATTGTAAGGCGGGGGATCGCCGGCATCAACACTTTGGAACGAGACGTTTGGCGTATTAAAGCCATCCGCTCGAATGAATCCATTGATGACGTATATTCGAGCCCGGGTTCCCGTTGGCGCGGTCCGGCTTACGGGATAGGTGAAGATCTGGAGTCTCTTGTCAAACTCCGTACCGGCATCGTGAAGCCCAAGGGTAACAATCAAGGTATCGGTATCTCGGTTGAAGACCTGACCAAAACGATCTAGTTCCTCACCGCCATTTGGACGAACGCTAATATCGTAACCATCGTCTTGGGCTGAGATGAAATCAATACTCTGAAAATTGGGTGAGGCAGACCCAAAGGCAACGTTGCTTGCCTCGACAACCTCATTCAACAGAAAATCAATACCCGTGTTGTTTGGTGAGCCATTGATAAAGCGAACTTCAGGATCGGGCAAATTCGTGCTCCCGCCTCCTCCACCGCCACCTGCGCAACCAGCTAATAAAGTGGTGGCAAGTACTCCTAGCGCCACCAAAAATCGCATCCCTAGCTCTTTCATACTGTGTTCCTTCTTACGATACCAAATCTTCTCGTGCTAGCTGTCGCCGGATGGTATCGGCGAAGGCTTCATAGCACACCGGGCAACCAAGCAAGCCAGTTGCTACCAATTCATGGACGGAGAAGCTGCATGCGGGGCATCGCTCAGTTGTCCTTCTCTCAAAACTTGACAGAGTCAAGAGAAACGTGCCTAGCCCGTCCACGCCGGTAAGACCGTCTAAGGTGTCCGCTTTGTTCGTACTTACGGGGTCTTCGAATTCCCTTCGGACAGAAAACTGGGCCATTGGGCTTAGACAGAAGTACCAGCTACGACGGGAATAGGCGTGCCGCCCTTTGTCTGTTGGCGAAATATTTCCGTTACATGCTGGGTGATCTTCCCAGGCTTGCCGTCTCCGATGGGTCGACCATCAAGGCTCACCATCGCAATGATTTCGGCTGCCGTACCGGTCAAAAAGGCTTCGTCACAAGCATGAATATCAAAAGTAGTGAGGAAAGTCTCCTCGACGGGGTAACCCGCATCGCGAGCCGTATCAATAACCGTTTGTCGAGTAATCCCGCAGAGAATGCCTGACGAAGGATGAGGGGTGCGGATTACCCCGTCCTTGATGAGGAAGATGTTATCACCCGTGCACTCGGCAATATTCCCCTGATGATTCAGCATGAGGCCTTCACCTGCTCCCTTTGAGTTGGCCTCTGCCTTTGCCATGATATTGCTGGCGTACCGACCGATGCACTTGATTCGAGGGTCAAGAGCATCTGCCGGAATCACTCGGTAAGAGGTGCTGACAACATGGAGGCCAACTTCGTAATCCTCCGGACGATAGAGAGCCAAACTGTTGACCATAACCATAAGGTTGGGCTTACGGTCTATATTCTTCGGGTCTAGCCCGAGCCCCGTGCCGCGGGTCAAGTTGACTCGAATATAGGCGTCGTCAAACTCGGATTTCGCGCACATGTCCAAGATGACGCCCTTCACATATTCGGCGGTGGGCATTTGTTCAAACCCCATATGCTTGGCACCGTGAAAGAGCCGAGCAATATGTTCATCTAGCTTGAACACCTTCTTGCTATACATGCGGATCCCTTCAAAGAGACCATCTCCGTATAGATGGGCGTGATCAGAGACGTGGACGGTTGCCGATTCCAAAGGGGAGACAACGCCGTTGAGCCAGACCAGCTTAGGCATGGGGAAAGTGTACCGGATTCGGTCAATCTCTTTGAGTTTCTGGCTCGCTCCCGGTACAATCTCCGTCTGAATTGTTGAGCTTTGTTTTGAAGAAGATTTCCATTGTTGCTGGTGTGGTTGTTGGTCTGGGTGGAGGTGCCTTGGGGATCGGGGCAGCTCAGCACAATCCGACCTATCCGCCCGGAACTATGGTGGGACCGGTGCCCGTAAGCGGTTTAGATTCTGAGCAGGCCGCCAAGCGCCTGAGAATTTGGTGGGATTCAGAGCGCAGTCAGACCATTGCGATCTCCGGCCCCAAGGTGGATGGCCTACCAAAGGAGGTCAAGTGGGCTGAACTCGGCCTCATGCTTGATGATGCCGCCTCGGTGGCCCAGTTGCAGCTAGAGACCTTTTGGGATTCGGCAGGACGCAGAATTGGGATGCAAGAGGCTCCGCTAAAGGTACAGCCGGTCTTCACAATTGACGCCCGCCGTTATGAGCAGTACGCGGACATTATCAAGAAGGCATCAGCAAGCCGAAAGCCAGCAAATGCCCAATGGAACGGAAAGCAGGTGATCTTCAAGTATGAGGTAGCCCCAATGACGCTCAATGCAGAAGCCTTAGGGGAGGCGGCCATTCATGCTTGGCAGGACAAATCGCCGGAGATCGAGCTTCCGACGAAGGCGGACCAGAAAGCGGTGCCGGACGAGAGCCTTGAGAAGATCAAGGAACCGATCGTCGCATTCACCACCAAGTTTCCAACCTATAAGGTAACTCGTTGCCAAAATATTGAGCTTGCGGCAAAACTGCTAGATGGTTTGGTCTTGATGCCCGGTGAGAGCTTTTCGTTCAATGGATTCTTAGGCCCTAGAACTACGGCAAAGGGATTCAAGGTGGCTGGGGTTTTTGCTAATGGCCGCCACGATGTGGGCGTAGGGGGAGGAATCTGTCAGGTCAGTACCACCATATATAATGCTGTCGCGCTGGCCGGCCTAAAGATTACGCAGAGGAGTAACCACTCAATGGCGGTGACTTACGTACCCGTCGGTCGAGATGCGGCCGTCAGCTACCCTAACCCGGACCTAAAGTTCACAAACTCATTTGATTTTCCCGTCGCGCTGGATACCGTTTACTCGAAGGGCCAGCTAACCGCTTCAATCTTAGGGATCAAGGACAAGAGCGTCGAAATCACCATTGAACGCGGCCCAGTCAGTACGTGGGGCAGGGGCTTGAAGATACAGAATGACCCGTCCTTGCCCTATGGGAAATCCAGGGTGATTGATGCGGGAGGGGCCGCCCACAAGACTGTCACCTATCGTGTCTTTAAGAAAGATGGGAAGGTGGTGAAGCGGGAAGTCTTGCACGTCAGCCAGTACCCAGGCTCGCCCCGGCTGATCGGTCGCAACCTTAGTGCAAAGCCAAAACCCAAGCCTGCGGTTCAAGGGCCCGTTGCGCTACCGGTGGTACCTCCTACCGAGTAACGCGCACGAGCATGAATTGCTTGCCCCGGTAGACAACTTGCCCCAAGTGACTGAGGTCGGAATAGGGCCAATTGGGATAGTCCTCCGAGTTGATTGAGATGATGAAATCGGCTTTGCTGCGCTGAAGAAAATCAACCTGTTCGCGTTCGGTAGCTCGGTTGGAGAACAAATGGATGATGCTGTCGTCATGCCGCTTCCCGTAATCGGGCGTTTCGCTCCAATGTCCGGCATAGGTGTAAACCCCCGCAAGGCCCGAAACTACCGCGTTAAGATCAGGAATCACTGGCGATCCAAATCGGTCGACGTGATTCTCGACCGGGTTTGGGACGCCCGGAACCGCCACCACAACTGCTCCGGGTTCTTTTTCTAGTAATCGCACTATCTGCACCGCGTCGGGCGAAAGAAATGCGGGATGAACGGTGGTCGTTGCGACATTGTCACGTATTAGCTCCAATTCTCGACGGATCCAAAGGACACTGGTCGCGCAAATGAGCGTGATGAAGACCGCGGCGACCAAGTTTCGCTGGTTCCGCTCAAAGCGCTTCATAAGTTCACTTAGGCCCACTGCACCGAGGAGCCCGTAAGGGATGATGAGGCCAGCAGCAAGTTTGCGTTGAAACAACTCCGGCACAAATGGAGCGAACAGTCCAAGGGTGGTCCAAGCCAGGAGAAGATTCCAGATTGGATCCCGACGGGACATTGACCAGCTCATGGCGAGAGCGGCAAGGGTAAAAGCGCCCCATACTCCCCAACTCATGAGGAACTCATCCCCAGTCCGATATGCTGCGAATCCTGCACCAGCAGTAACCACGGCCCAAATCCAAGTGGCGAATTTGCGACGAGAACCAGAATCGGGCGATGTGTAGAAGGCTACTGCGACCACAACAAGAGTTGGAGCAATTCCGCCCAATAGGGTGGGCATCCCGCTGGTGTAGGTTGGGGTTGCCGCTCTGGATTGAAAGACGGGATCAACCTTGAGGACATGCAGGAACCACCATGCGCTCGGGATCAAACCGGAGCAAATGGCGACCACTCGCGCTAACCACGCCATTGAGAAAGTTCCTGCGGAAAGCGAGGCGATCAGTAAGCCAAGGAGAACGAGCCCGAGCAGGAGGACATCATAACTATGGATATTCATGAGGACCGTCATGCATGGGAACCCCCAAAGAACGGGGCGCCAAGAACGGCGTGCCTCCAAGACAGCGAGCAAGATTCCGAGGATGAGGCACAAACTGGCCATGAAGAGACCGTTGGTGAGCATTGAAGGGAATACAAACGCCTCAGCCTGCCAAACATCAATTGGAAGGTGATTCCCGAACAAAGGCGCGAAGAGCCGGGCGGTTGGCAGTAAAATGGCGCGCCCGAAATTGTGCCAAACCAGAAAACCGAGTCCCCCGCCAAAGGTGGTGAGAACGAGGGCAAATTTGCATGTGAATAGGTCCCACTCGGTGCGATGAACGAGGCGGCCGAGTAGCACAACAAAGAGGAAGCTGAGTAGGCCCCGTGCAAGTGTTGTGGCTCCTACGAGGCCCGTGAACCGACTGACTTGTCCAAGTAACCAGAAATACAGGTGGATGGTTTGGCGAGGCTGGCTGTCCGTCGTGAATCGATTATCAAAGAAGAAGGCCCCATTTTGGGCCTGTTTCATCCAAGCAAAGTAGACCATGTGGTCGTCCGTGTTGAACGGCGTCCCAAGGTACATCGAACCCTCAGGCTGAATCGCCCAAGCAAACAAGGCTGGGAGTAAGGCGAATGCAACCGCGGCTAGAGCAACCTTGATAACAAAGGGCCGGAGCAACTGGTCGCGATCGGTCATCTGCTGGCCCATGGGTGTAGTTTAGGTGGAATGCAGCCCTAGTGCGGAATCGGACGCCCCATGGAGCGATAGATATCCTCGATCATCTTCTTGTTAGCCTTGGCTTGCTTATTGTTTGGGTCAAGCGTGAGGGCCTCTCGATACAGACGCAGTGCTCGAGGATATTTCACTTTCGCACCCAGCAAGGGCGATGTCATTACAACAGTGCCGAGTTTCACAGTCGCATTTACATAGGCGCGCCTCTTCGCTTGATTTGACTTATCTTTCGTCCAAGAACTCTTCGTAGTTACGTATGCCTTCTCCGCCTTTTGGAGATTCAACTTGGCAACGTTAGGGGCTTGGGCACTGGCCAAAGCAATGAGCGCGAACGCGACCAAACACGCGGAATGCTTCATTAGTCTATTTTACTGACATGGCCAGCGATTGCTGCCCGCAGTCGTGTGATTGCGGCCAGCGTACGGGGATCCGAAGGCAACCCCTGAGCTCCGATGAGGTCGTCCCGAACCTCTTGGGGGAGACGTGATTCCAGCAACGCATCAGTCGCGTTTGCCGGGAGGGAGGCCATTTTGCGAAGGTCGCGGCGCAATGATTCCACGACCTGGCCCTGGGCCATCTTGAGATTCTTCGCACGCTGCAGCATCTGGGCAAAGGCCTCCATAAGATCTCGAGTTCCAGCTTGCCGCCGACGTAAAGGGACGGGAATCCCAAAGATCACTGCGCACGACCAAGCAACGACGCCAAAGAGGAGATAGCCTTGCCAGATGGTTGCTCTCGCCCATCCCCCTAGAGCTGAGATCATGCCTTCATCAGAGACGTTGCCAAAAGTAGCTTCGGTGAAGACCACTCTCTTGCTCTCGCCGGCGACAGACCTGACCAAGGTCGCAAAGAAACTCGCATTATCGGCTCGGTCAATGAATCGGTTTGTGAATCCAAGACCATCATGGACCGTGGCGATCACGCCGTTCCCTTCAGCCTGAAAACTAACAAAAGCTTGCTTGGTGGTAGCGTCCACCCAAACATCAAGCGGTTCAGATTCCGACCAGAAATCTGGTTCCTGCGAGACGATCCCATTGACTCGGAGCAAGCGATTCTGAAAACTGTTCTCAATTTGGATGGGTATTTCGGCGCTAGTGGTGGCTGAGTTGAAGTCATCGGAGACCAAGATGACAATCATTCGGCGACCTTCCGATACCTTCTTCAAAAGGGACTTAGCCATTGGGACCCGCCCCTGCCGGCGGACATAGGCGATGATCACCTCATCCATGGCAATTTGTGGAGCCGAGTTTAGGTCTTGGCGCACTTTGAACCCGTCTAACTCGAGGATATCGGCCGAAAGACGTGTGCCGCTAGGCTTGCTGCTGGTAACTGAAGGAAACGTTTCGTTGGAGCTCCGGCCCAAGACCACCAAGAGGGTAGTGCAACTGAGAGTCATGCACAGCCAGAAGGTAATGCGTCGCAGGATCCCGCCGCCGATCATGCCGCTCGCCTCGGATTTAGGATGTCAAGCAGGTTCTGATAATAGCTCTTGAATCGAACCGCATCCTCTTCGCCCTTGCAGCGGTGACCATACCAAATCGAGTCAAACTCGCGAGTCGGGACGAGAAAGTTGAAATCTGGCCGGGCGTCACTCTCGCAGAAGCGATGGTAGTGTTCCCAATTGGTCTCATGACGGCGAAACTCAATGACCGAAGCTTGATCAAGCCGGAGTAAACATGCAATATACAAACACCGAACAGCTTCTCGGTAATGACCCTGAGCAATAAGAGCATCCGCTCTTTCGAGCCATTCGTCAAGCGAGAGCTTAAGTTCTTCGTCGGCAACGAGACCCCTTGACCGATCAACCTTTTTACGACCTTGGGCGATCAGCTTGACTGCGACCGCTAATGCGGCTAGGGCAACGGCCCCAATGACGACCCAAACGACAGTAGTGAGAAAGGTGGGGACGATACTGACACCGGGAAGCCTAGGAGTTGCTGACTCGCGATTTGGGCGCTGAAACAATCTGCGGAGCCAGTCACCAAACGATTCCAAGCTTTTTTGGAGCCAATTTGATTGTTCGCGGGCTCCAGGATCATTGTACAGAGGTGATCGCTTTGCCTTGCGCAGAGCATCAATATCCACCTTAGCCTTGGGTGCCCTAGAACCACTGGCTATCGCTCGAATCCGGACAGCAGCTTTGATTTGGTTGATCAATGCCTCATCGGGCACCGGGACTGCGATGGCTTGCCCTGCCTTGGTGGCGAGCGACGGGTCGGCTTCAAAGGATACTTGGCGATCCCGAAGGATTCGCTGAATCTCTTGCTTGGAAGTAGCTTGATCCAAGTCGCGACTCAGCTGATCATAATCGAGAGCACGGGCCAAGGACGCGCCTAGAATAGCCGTGAGGAGTACAACTACCTTCATCGTTTCAGCGCCAACTCTTGGTGTAGAAGGCTAATGTCATATCCTTCCAACCTGATCCTACGTTCGAAATAAACCAGCGTAGACCCAACGCTGAAGACGGGTGCCATCACCCAGAACGCAAGCAAATAGGGAAGTCCTGAAACGAGGGCAATGGCTACCTCACCCCACCAGTGTCGCCCTAGCACACTTTGTAGCCAAGGCATGACGCCCAGCAAGCTGTAGATACCTGCAATGCCCCCCCAGAAGCACAGAGCCAGTAGCACAAGGGTAAATCCGAGCCGAAGTATCGTATCGTCTCCTGAACCCGCGCCTCGGTAAGCGCGAATGAGCTGGACGCTACGCTTCGCAGCTTGCTTGGTGGAGAGCCCTTCCAGAAGTGCGCTGGCCGGTGCTAGGCTGTGCCGCACCATGACATACAGGAATGCCGCCAGGGAAACTAGCGCGGCAAGGACAGCGATGCCGCCAGCGGCGGCAGAAAGATTTTCAAAGCGATCATTTAGAAGGGCACTAACTAAGAGAAGGGCAAGCGTGCCCAAGAGGCCAGAACAGGCCAGAAGCAGGGTTCGACCCATTAGCTTCATTGAGCGATATAGGTCTTGATCAGCCCGAACTTGTCGTTCGCCTGCATGGACCGACCGATTCGCGATGAAATCGGAAGTCGCATGGACACTGTGCGTAACGATCACGGAAAGCCCAATGATGACGATCGGCAAGGCAGTCAAGAGACCGAGTGCTACCGTCGTTACAACTTCGGCTACCTGACCATAAACGTTTGTCGGATTCTTTGTCGTAAAGAGTTGGGGAAGGACCAACTGAGTCATCATCATGAAGGCGATGTAGACTAACGTAGCCGCACTGAACGTTGGTCCGAGCACCCGCATGCCTATTTCGCGATAGGCCTTGGTCGTTAGATCCAGTACCTCGCCAGACGACATCGGATGCAACGACTCCAGTCGCTGAACGCGATGCATCGCGGGCGTAAATACGTCTCCTTCTTCTACAGGCATTGGACCCACTCCGGTGAATCATCAAGGCAGATTCATCGTTAATACTTACAGCTATGTTGACATTATCTGCGCTTGCCGCGATGAGTTTGGTGGTCTCTCCGCAGAGCCAAGATATCAAGAATTACGTTCAAAGTTCTTTCGAAGATGCTTCGTTTACTGTTGTTACCGGGCAATACAGCATGTCCGAACTCTCGAAGATCAGCAAGGACTTTTCACAGAGTTACCGATTCAAGCAGTCTCAGGTTTGGTTGAAAGAGCCCTTTAAGCTCCGTATGATGTCAGAGGTGGATGATACTCAGGTCCTATTTGTTGTCAACGGAGGGAAGCGGATGTACAAGTTCCCTCGAAGTGGTGTGATGAAGACCGATGATATCAGCAAGGCTCCCGGTAAGCGACAGACGGCCCTTGACTTCGGCATTCTCACTCCTGCTTTGGTGAATAGTTACTTTTCGGCTGATTTCGTTAGAATCGATCGAGCAACGGGGGATGCCGTGTTTGATCTAACCTACGTCCCGAACCTGAAGGATTCGAGTCGGCACCGTGTTTGGATTGATCCGAGCACAAAGGTGGTCACCAAGCGCGAGTGGTACGCCCAGAAGCGCAACGACGGTCGGCTCATGGCGACGTTCATATACTCCAGCCCTAAAAAGTTTGGCAATATCACCCTCGCGACCGCGCTTACGGTGAACAATTCGGACAACAAGCGAGCGGGCTCCCTGACCTACAACAACATTAAGGTCAATACGGGTCTTTCTGACAGTCTCTTTGCTCTCAAATAGACTCGCCGGGAAGGAGCTTAGACAAGGAGTGCCCGATGGCTTCCGCAGTAAAGCGAAGGAGAGCGATCCCCGACTGGTAGTCTTGCCTAGTCGTCCCGATTATGGCTAGCGTTCCGGCTTCCTCGGATCCAACATAAAAGGAATGGCGGAGGATGCTCAGCTTATGCATGCCGGGGGCATCATTCTCCCTGCCAATCGTGATCATCATCGGGCGTCCGCTCTGGTTCTGGATTGCGGATGAGAGGAGATCTTCATTCTCTAAGTTCTCCAGGACTTCACGAAGTAAACCCGAGTCGCGTTGGAACTCTGGCTGAGCAAGAACGTATTCCTCACCTTCCATCACCAGTTGGCCCTTCGAAAGTTCCTTACCAATGGCCCGAAGGCCGGAGAAAACAGCATTTATGAACTTGTCCGAACTGGCCTTGCCGGATGGCTGAGGATTCTTTAGGCGCCCAAGCGCCTTCGCACTGACGTTTGTAAGCTGTATAGGAAGCATCTCATTCAACCGACCAAAGTCCTCGAGGGTCAGGCCGGGCTGACATTCAAGAATGCGACTTTGAACGTCTCCGTTGCTCAGGGCGACGACCAGCATTGCCCGGGTCGGTCCTAATGCGGTCACCACAGCACTCTGGACTCTTAGGCCGCTAAGTCCCGATGTTGTTGCGGCAGACAGCTGGTGAGTCAGTCGGCTAAGTGCCTTCGTGGTGTCTTGAAGGACGGCCTTAAGGAACTCGGACCGCTGGGTTGCCTCATGGACCCTCTGCTTCTGACCTTGGTCAGGAGTCATATCTTCAACCATATGGTCAACATAGAATCGGTAGCCGTGGTCGCTAGGTATCCGCCCAGCGCTCGTGTGGGGTTGTTCCAGGTACCCAAGCTCACTCATTTCCGCTAACTCATTTCTAACGGTCGCGCTTCTAACCCCCAACTCGTACTTTTGAGCAATGAGTTCCGAACCGACGGGCTCGCCTTCGGCAACATACTCCAAGATCACCGCACGCAAAATGATGCGCTTTCTGGGATCAAGGGGGGGCGGGTTGCTCATTCCAGATTAGACGAGTTCATTGATGCCGCCGATTCAATGGCATCGCAGACACAATCTCCGAATCGTTCCGGAGTATGGTTGGCCGCAAAAAGCCGTCCGGACTCGAGGAAGCTCTGGCTCCCATGCCTTAGAGTATCAAATGCCAGGCAGACAGCTTCCGGCTTCGTGATATCTACCGCAACGCCCAGTCTATTCTGTTGTACCAAGTGGGCGATTAGGCCCTCGTTGTTGCAGACGACCGGCTTGCCGGCGATGGCTGCGAGGGTGAGGACTCCGCTCATCCCAAGCCAGTTTCGGTAGCCCGACCACACCACGTCGGCAGAATGAAAAGCTTGGCTCTCTTGCTGATCATCCAAGAATGATGCGATTTCAAATAATCGACCTTCTGCCCTAAGTTGGGCAGCACCAGAGGACTTGAGCAACTCCTGAACCTCAGTATCTTGAACGCCGGCCAATAGAAGGGAGACTTGCGGCGACATAACCACCGAATCAAGTACTTCCTTGATTCCTTTTCGCAGGCTTAATGCACCAAAGGCGAGGACAATAAACTGATCGTTAGGGATCCCGAGCGCAGATCGGGGCGATACGCTCGAACCCAGCGGGGCAAGGGTGCCTACATCAGGGGAGTGAACGACTTTGCTTGCCCCAGGCCAATTCTTGACATGATCAACGAGAAGCTCGTCAAGGAGGAGAAGCTTGCGTAAAGTTGCCAACTTGAGTAGGCGTCGGAAGACGGGGCGGAAAAGTCGGTCGCGAAGCCTGTTCCCTTGGTGAAACTGCCGACCAATCAGCATGCCGGAAAATGGTGCCTTGCCGAACGGGCTCCCCTTTATCGCGATGGCTAAGTCGGCTTGGTCAATATTGACCATGTAGATGGAGTCAATGGACACCGATTTGCGGAGGGCAAGAAAGCCCCGACGATAGTTTTTGCGTCGCTTAAACTGAGCGAGAAGCCGCGCGATATCGCCCTCATCGGCGGAGTTTGGTGAATCGGGCATTAAATGGGTCTGAAACTGCAGGTCCTCTGCGAGTAGAACGTTGTACGCAGGGTGTTGAGTCGCCCGCTTGGTAGTAACAAGGTGAACTTGGTGTCCTCGCTCTTTGAGGGTACGGATAATGGTTCGGGTGTATAGAACCATGTGGTGGCCATCGGCTTCGGGTTCAAAAATCGCCACATTTAGGCCCATTGGCTTTCATTATGGGCAATCCGTCGTAGTGATGTATGATGTTCCCCAAGATGTCACGTACTCATTGGTTTTCACTGCCTAGCCTTCTTCTGGTCGGGTTGATGGGTTGCAAGCCACAAACAGTCGTTATGAGCGACGAAGAACTTAGAGACTTCAAAGGTAAGCCGCAGTCGCAGGGAATAGTCGGCTCGGAGAGCACGACTCGCCCATCGGACGGCGCAAACCCGGCTCCCGGGTCTCCTGGAATGAGGAGCGCCCCCGATACGATGGACCAGACCGGGCCAGCCGGACGCCCGAGTCAAGGTGGTGGTGCAGGGCTCAGTACAAATCCGAGCCCAGAATCCAGTCCCGGGCGTCCGAACCGCCCGCCAAATGCAGGAGGCCGACCCAGCGGCAACGGCGATATGGGTGGTTTTCGCCATCGACAAGAGCCACAGCGTTCGGAAGCAGCAGACATTTCGATTGCTGGGGCAAAGATCTCGGTCATCGGGGTCTTTAAGATATCGGATGGGAAGGTAACTGCTTGGAAGGCTGATGGGTCTCCAAACCCCGCCTTGAAGACGGAAATGGACGCGGCCTTGGGCAAGATTCCCGAAGGGGCGCGAAACATGATGACGAACATGGGGGGCGGATCCATGATCTTCGTACTTAGTCGCGTTGACGGGGCGAAGCGCCCGGGCATGGTTAGCGGTGAGTTTGGGGGACGGCGGATGTTCGGTGGGTTGATGGCCAGCAAGGACGACAACCGGATTCTCTCTGTAGCCAACGTAGAGGAGGGAAGCTCGACGGTCTCGGTGCGCTACCGCGTCGAGGAGATTCAGCCAATGACCGTCTCACTACCCTTCAAGGAGGGGACGTCCGCGAAGATGGGAAATGGCTCCATAACGCTGCAGGCCATTAATGATGGTGGGGCTCCCGAATCAGATGAGCGAGAGCGGCCGAGAGGCGGTGGTGACCGTGCGGGGATGGCTCCGACGGGGCACCTGGTTTTTCTGAAGACCAGCCTGCCGGATGCGCCGTTCTCATTGGAGTTAATTGGAAAGGATGGTAAGCCATTTACCCTGGTTGACAAGGACGGTAAGCCCACGGTCATGCCTCGACCTGAGGGTGGCCCGGGCGGACGCCCCAACATGGAGGGCTTCCGTACCATCCGTCCTGCATATCGGATAGTGGACAACGATGCGGCATCAGTCGTAGCCAACCTCATGATTAAGAGGGATCTGATTGCGAGCGTGAAGGTCACGCTGGCTCCACAGACGATCGTTGAACGGAAAGGAATTGCCGCCAAGCCGAAGTAGGCTCGACAGTAAAAAAGAGTGGCGGAATCGCTCCGCCACCCTTTAGTTTGATTAAGGTCAGGATTAGCTCTTGACCAGTTCCTTCTTTTCCTTCTTCCCGCCAGTTTTCTTGATGAAAACCACCTTGTCAGGGTCATCAGGCGAGATATCGGCCAAGACGTGGTCACCCTCCTTGAACTTGCCGAGTAGGAAGTCCTCGCTGAGCGGGTCCTCGATGAATCGCTGGACGGCTCTTCGTAGCGGGCGCGCTCCCAGATTCGGATCGTATCCGGAACTAACCAGGTGATCCTTCACCTTTTCGCTGAGCTCAATGGTGATTCCATGCTCAGCCGCCTGCGTATTGACTCGCTTCAAGTAGAGGTCAGCAATTTGCAGAATCTCTTCTCGGCGAAGGTGTTCGAAAACGATCACCTCGTCCACGCGGTTGAGGAACTCAGGGCGGAAGAGCTTCTTCATCTCTTCCTGCATTCGCTTCTTCATTGCTTCGTAGACCTTTGGATCGTTTGGATCTTCCTTGGTTTCTCGGAAGCCCAAGCCTTTGTCGAGTTCGATTGGGCGAACGCCAACATTCGAGGTCATGACGATAAGCGTATTGCGGAAGTCCACGGTTCGACCCTGACTATCAGTTAGGTGCCCATCTTCCAAGACTTGCAGGAGGATGTTGAACACTTCGGGGTGAGCCTTCTCGATTTCATCGAGGAGAACTACGCAATAAGGATTGCGTCGGACCTGTTCGGTCAATTGTCCGCCCTCATCATAACCGACGTACCCCGGAGGTGCACCAACCAATCGGCTAACCGCGAATCGCTCCATGTATTCGGACATGTCAATCCGAACGATGTTAGAATCCTTTTCGTACAGGTAGGCGGCTAGAGCTTTAGCAAGCTCTGTCTTGCCCACCCCAGTAGGGCCAAGGAAGATGAAGCTACCCATTGGCCGGTTCGGGTCCTTCAGGCCACTGCGGCTTCGGCGAATAGCTCTGGACACCGCGTTGACCGCATCCACCTGACCAATGATCCGGTTGTGAAGGTCATCTTCCATGTGGAGAAGTTTCTCGCTTTCCGTCGCAACAAGTCGGGTGACGGGAATCCCGGTCCAGCTTTGAACGATCGCGGCGATTTCATCTTCGCCCACAACGGCATCTGGCTTGACTTCGGCTTCCCAAGCATCCTCGCGGGTAGCGATTGAATCTTCGAGGTCCTCAATCTCCTTGGTGAGCTTATCTATTTGCTCAGCGTCCTCATCTTTGCTGCGGCGGTTTAGATGGTCCAAGTCCGCGCGCAATTTGGACACCTTGACCTTATCAGCACGCACATCGCTAGGCGGCATGCTCAGTAGGAGTCGAGTTCGGCTGGCTGCCTCATCAACAAGGTCAATGGCTTTGTCGGGAAGGGTCCTGTCCGTGATGTAACGGTTGCTCAAGCTCACCGCTGCCTCGATCGCCGCATCGGTGATCTCGACATTGTGGTGAGCTTCATAGCGCTCGCGCAAGCCTTTCAAAATGTCAACAGCTTCCTCCTGATTGGGCTCTCGTACCTTAACGGATTGGAACCTCCTTTCAAGGGCGGCGTCGCGCTCGATGTACTTGCGAAATTCGTCTTGCGTAGTCGCGCCGATGCATTGCAACTCGCCTCGCGCCAGCGCCGGCTTCATGATGTTGCTGGCATCGATGGCTCCTTCGGCGGCGCCTGCGCCGACCAAGGTGTGAAGTTCGTCCACGAACAAGATAATAGAGCCTTCGCTTCGGCGCACTTCCTCCATCACCTTCTTCATTCGCTCTTCGAATTCACCACGATACTTGGTGCCCGCTACGAGGCCAGCAAGATCAAGCGCGATCAAACGCTTGTCTTTGAGAAGATTGGGGACATCACCCGAGACGATCCGCATGGCCAAGCCCTCGGCGATGGCCGTCTTTCCGACACCAGGGTCACCAATGAGACACGGGTTGTTCTTGGTGCGGCGGCTGAGAATCTGCATCACCCGCTCAATTTCCTGCGTTCGTCCCACAACGGGGTCAAGCTTGCCCTCTCGAGCGAGTTCTGTATAGTCACGACCGAATTCATCAAGGGTTGCGGTCTTGACCTGACCCGCTCCGGAACTTCCTCGTGAACTACTGCCACCGGACGCCTTTCCACTGGAAGACTCGTTGTCCTGCAGGGCACCGACTTCACGGCGAGCACGCTCAATATCTACACCGAGTTTGGCGAGCACGCGGCCGGCCAGCCCGTCGCCTTCGCGAATAAGGCCGAGTAAGAGGTGCTCCGTCCCAATGTAATTGTTGTTCAGGTTCCGTGCTTCATCGTAAGCCAAGTCAATGACTCGCTTTGCTCTGGGCGTCAGCGTCATGTCCTGAGACGGGCGGGCGTCGCCACGGGGAAGTTGCTTTTCAACCTCGGCGCGAATGCGGCTAAGCGAAACGCCGAGTCGCTCTAAGACTCGCGCCGCCACGCTATCCGACTCGCGCACTAACCCTAAGAGTAAATGCTCCGTGGATACATATCCTTCGCCGAACTTCTGCGCCTCCTCTTGTGCATAAAAGACGACTTTCCTTGCTCTTTCAGTAAAGCGTTGCCACATGTTGTATTCTTTCAGCCTCCTGCTGTCCTTTCGGTTTCCTCCGTGTATTAGACCATTGGCCGTTCATGGTCGGTTCTACGCTAGGCCACCTGACCCTGTTTTTTACCTAGTGCCAACTAGGACCATTGTCAACCAGAATACCCAGCGTAGGTTCCTCCGTACTTGGGATTCTTGGCTCCACCCAGCCAATCCATCAGCCCATAATGATACGGGGTTCATCCTTTGCGGTGGTTTTCAACGTAACTAGGTAAGGCAATGCAGGGCGCAATCAAGGTTGGTCTACTTATGGTGGGGTTTGTCGTCGCCTTCCTCGCCGCGTATGCCGTTTTAGGACGAAGCGTCTGGGCCGAGAAGGTGGATACGTACACGGCCGTGTTTTCGGATGCCGCCGGAATGGTAGCGGGTTCGGATGTAACGCTCAGTGGGGTTCGTATTGGTCGAGTCGCATCGGTAGGTCTCAGTGGCCCAAACAAAGCCGTGATGACCCTAGAAGTTAAGCAAGGCACTCGAATTCCCGTGGGCACCAAGGCGGTTATTGCCGGTTCGCTGATTGGGATTGGCGACCGAGCACTGGACCTAAAGCCGCCTCTCGCTGTTCATGAATTCGCAGCTCCCGGTTCTGAGTTGCAAGGCGAAACTCAGGGGGCTTTGGGTGCCCTCGGCCCCCAAGGGGAGGAGACCCTCCAAGCACTCAATGACACATTGAAGGCAACGAAAAATCTCATTGAGGATCGGAAGTTGCGTGACCGGGTGGACACCCTCTTGGTCTCAAGCAATAAGACGATTACCGAGTTTGGATCGCTGGCGGGCGAAATCAATCAAATGGTCTCCGCCAATCAGGCTCAAGTACAAACCGCGATGAGAAAGGCGGTTGCAATGATGAGCGACTTGCAGGTGGCGACAAAGGCGATTGCAAGGATTGCTGGCGATGGGAAACTCGAGGCCCAAATGAATAGCCTCGTCGCCGAAATGAATTCTACGATGAAGGAGAGCAACTTGCTCATTGCAGATCTTCGCAAGACTGTGAATGACCCAGAGCTTCGCGATCCAATCAAAGAGATCCTTGCAAACTCCCAAACAATGTCGGAATCTGGCGCAAAGATCGCGGCCGATGCCGAGCTAATAGCCAAGAACGGCGTCACAGTGAGCGCACAGGCCATTACGGTGATGGATAAGGCTAGCAAGCTGGCCGATGAACTGAGCGATGTCCTCAAGAAATTCAACGAGACCCTTGGCGGTGTAGCGGGACTTGCCAAGGGCGGCACCGGTTTGGGGAAGATTGATAGCGAGGCCGCGCTAACATACGAGAGCGGAAACCGTCGTCTCCGTACTGATTTCGAAGCTTCCACAACCCTAGGAGGGAGTAAATTCTATCTGGGCCTATGGGATGCCTTTGAGTCAAATAGTCTGATCGCACAGATAGGTCGTCCAATCTCGACCCGGGCAGAACTTCGGTACGGAGTTTATGCAGGAAAGCCGGGGTTTGGGGTATCCTACCGCCTTGCGCCAGGAGCAACCCTCCGAGGTGACATTTTCGATATCAACCATCCACGATTAGATGCGCGTGCGCGCATTGACTTCAGCAAGGATATCAGCGGATGGTTTGGTGTTGAAAGCATCTTGGATGATCCATACCCATCGATTGGGTTCAGCATCCGGCGCTGAAGGATTTGCGCTCATGAAGGTCATTTTGAAGGAAACCGTTCCCAATCTTGGGAAGTCAGGACAGATTGTCAGTGTGAAGGACGGCTACGCGAGGAACTATTTGTTCCCGAAGGGCCTCGCCACCGTTGCTGAGCGCAACCAGATTGCTGCCCTTGAGAAACTAAACGCTCGTGTTGCCGCAAAGCAAGCCGAAACGAAGGCTTTCGCCGAGCAACTCCAAGAGAAACTCGAAGGCGCGACCGTTAAGATTGAGGGGAAAGTTGGTCGTGACCACGGTAAGCTCTTCGGGGCGATAACCTCGCAAGATATTGTTGATGCGATCAAAAAGGATCTGAAAGTTGAACTAGATAAGAAGAAAGTGGTTCTTCACGACCCCATCAAGCGGTTGGGGCGAACCAAGGTTCTTGTGGATCTCCACCGAGAAGTTGATGCCCATATTACAGTCCACGTCTGGAACGCTGCCTTCCCAGAATTTGATGAGGAAGTGAAGCCGGCCGCTCCGGCGGAGGCCGTTGCGGACGCGGTGCCAGCCGAAACCCCCAGCGACGCTTCGGCTCCCGAAGCAGAAGCCGAAGCGGTTGAGGCCTAAGGTTAGCGAGGCATTGGTCGGAGGATGATCTTCAGTTCGGATGTGCCCTTCGGCATATCTACGCAAAGCATCTGAGTGCCTTCGTTTTGATCCTCAATGGGAAGCGGTGGGCGAGTGCTCCCGAGGCTGAAGGTTCCTTGGGATGAGACTATCTCTGCAATGAGGGTCTTGCGGTTTTGCTGAAGAATGGCCTTCTTGCCTTCAATCGTAATCCAAGCACCCGTTACCATCTGCCAGCGCCAGTTTGTGGTCGCTCCCTTCACGCTGTCCGTGATCATCAAATCACTCCGATTGAGGAAGTCAAAGGTGCGAACAGTGGATTGAGCTGAGCTTTGGGCCCTCGAAATGTCTAGGCTTGCCGAAGGTTGATTGGTGTTGAGTTTGGTTTTAAAAGTTGAAGAGCCATTCGTCTTTTGGTTGGTCCCGAAGAACAAAGTGTTTTGGCTTGCGGTACCTGTCCTGTAGTAGGAATATCGTTGGCTGCTAAAGTAGCCTGGCAAGTCATAGCTGTCTTTTCCTAGGTCCAAGGCCCAGCGCTCTCCGAGAGCGTCAAAGACAAAAGAGCCAAGGTCGAGGTGCCCGTGAGGAACGCCATTCTTGCCGCCTTTGATGGCGACAAAGCTCGTTTCTGGATCGCTCCATGAACCGCGCATGGTCACAACATCCGTCTCGCCGTCGAACAGGCGATCAAGAGGCAGGTCGGACGCTTCCTCGCCGGCAGAGTCCTTAGCCCAGGCCAGGAAAAGAGCAGATAGCCGGTGCTCTTCGGTCCAAGTCTGCGAATCTTGAAGAAGTTCATGGACTCGGGCCGTCGTCCAAGCAGCTATCTGAGGTTGGTTTGTTTGCCTGGCCAACTCAAGGGTCGCCGGCGTCGGGACGAATTGGTCGCTTGAATCGCTGAAATTGAAGTTCTTGCCTGTCGGGCTAAGGATATAGGCTGGATACCAGGCTGTTTGTGCGTAAGCCTTATCGTTCATAACCGAGCCAAATTTCCCAAACTGATTCACCATCGTCCGATTGAGCATCGCGTGAAAGGCCATGCCATAGCGCCAATAGACCGGGCCCTCACTAGGAATCCCACCGCCCTTGTACTCACTAACGGAACGCTTGACGCACGGGACCGCCAAGTTCAAGACCCGAGCCGCCACCTGCTTCTCATCCTTCTGGATGGCGATCGCTCCCATGGCCAAGCTTGAAGCGCAGACCTGGCTCCAATTCGTCGTCCTTCGTGTCCAATCGGCTCGATTCTTGAACTGATCAAGCCCCGGGGTCAGGCCCTTCTCAACAATTGCCTTCCGAATGATCTCACGGTCTTGGGCCGATAATGTGGCGCCGAGCCAGTCATATCCAATTGCCATAGCGAGGGTCAATTCAGCAGTGCCAAGAAAGTGATTTGGAGCCCAGTTGGGGTAGGCAGCTGATTCCAGTAATTGTCGCCGAGCATAATCGCGAAACTTCAGGTTCCCGGTAACCCGATAGGCAAGGGAAGTATTCATCACATTGGCCAGCACGTCACGCGATGTCGTTAGCAACGAGTTCTGCGCCAGGCTATAGTCCTCAAGTGGGCGGCTCACCGTGCGTTCAGCCTCTTGAATCAGTCGGAGAGTGAGTTCGGTGTTCAATTGGGAGTTACCAAAGCTACTCAGCTCGTTATTCGACGTCGAAGGATCTAGGATCAAGCGCGGAGCCTGGGCCGAACCTAAGGTAGCAAGAGTTGCGAGGATGGAAAGTAGTGCAAGTCGCATCGGTGACTACCACAATCACAACTTTTGCGCCAGTGTGATGGAAGGATTGCTGGTTTTTATGGGGCACGCTTGGGGAGGTCATCATGGCCCACATAGAAGTGCTGAGCCAATGGCGAGGGCTTGATCCAAATGAGCGATCTCGGAACACCTTCGAGTAGCCACAGGGCAAGATCCTGAGCCGGTCCAAGGGGACAAGGTTCTCCATCCATCCTCGTGACAATAAGGTGCAAGAGGTCTTCTTCGCCTTCGAATTGATAAGCCAGATCTCCGCAATGTCCGTTAAAGGGGTTGGGCTCGGCGCCAATTGCATTTCCCGCGCTCGGGTCAAACGGGGGAAGTTTCACCGGCTGACACCGGGCCACACAATCCTGGATAGCCGCTATGACTACTTTGCGTCGTACTTCCTCAGCTGCGTTAGGTTCGCGCATTGCGCCATGACCCCCTATCGTCCCAACTTGAGAACGTAGCTTCGCCTGCCTCAATCGGATTCGCAGAAACGGACGCTCTTTTGACTAGAGTGCTCAACTCTAGAGGGAGGGGTGCCGTGCCGTCCCAGCCCTCAAACTGGCGACCAAGGAACCCCGTATCAAATTCCCCGCCGGCGAAGGAAGGATGCCGAATCACATCCAAGAGGTAGGCGATATTTGTGTGGACTCCGAGGACATGAAAGTCCTCTAGAGCCTGACAAGTCCGCATAAGGCATTGACTTCGATCTGGCGCACTGACCACGAGCTTAGCCAATAGACTGTCGTAATGCCGGCTCACTTCTATGCCAGCCGCATATCCGGTATCTACCCTTACCCCTCTCGGTTCGGCCCAAGCCAGAATCTTGCCGATACTGGGCATGAAGCCCTGGGCCGGATTCTCCGCCACGATTCTGGCTTCCAAGCAGTGTCCCTGAATACGGGCTCTGTCTCCAGATAGGTACTCCGGAATTAGATCTGCCAAGTTGCCACCTTGAGCAACTTCAATCTGCAGGCGGACTAGGTCGAGCCCGGTGACTCCTTCTGTGACGGTGTGTTCAACTTGCAGCCGGGCATTCACCTCAAGGAAATAGAAGTCGTGCGTGACCGGGTCAACAATAAATTCAGCGGTGCCGGCCCCCGTGTAGCGGGCTTGCTTGACCAACCTCACGGCTGCGTCGCGCATGCCGTTCCAAAGTTCAGGATGTTCTTGAACCAGAGGCGATGGGCATTCCTCAATTAGCTTCTGGTGCCTTCTTTGGATGCTACACTCGCGCTCAAAAAGGGGAGCAACATTGCCAAAGTTATCGGCAACAAACTGTACTTCAATGTGGCGTGGTTGCTGGACGAGCTTCTCCACCATCATGGCCCCATCGCCGAAGGCATTGATCGCCTCTTCACGCGCCAGGGCCAGTGCGCTCAGTAGTTCCGACCGTTCGCCAACCATCCGCATACCTCGGCCGCCGCCGCCCGCGCTTGCCTTGAGCATAACCGGGAAGCCAATCTCAATGGCGGCCTGCTCCAGTTGCGCGTCAGATGCACCAGGCTCAAAAAAGCCCGGCGTGATCGGAACGCCGGCGGTAACGGCGATTTGCTTGGACTCGATTTTGCCCCCAAGGGCTCGCATGGCTTCGGGACTGGGGCCGATGAACGTGATTCCCGCATCCAAGCATGCCTGGGCGAACTCAGCCCGTTCAGAAAGAAATCCGTAGCCCGGGTGGACCGCGTCCGCTCCGACTTCTTTCGCAGCAGAGATCAGCGTTGCGATATCCAGATAACTCTCGCCGATGGGTACGCGTTCATCTGCGAACCTTTGGTGGAGGGCCCCCTGGTCAGCGTCAGAATAAACGGCGACCGACGCAATCCCGAGTTCCCGAAGTGTTCGGATGATCCGGATGGCGATCTCGCCACGGTTGGCAATGAGTACCTTCATAGCTCCACCACAAACGAAGCCTTGCGCTTTTCAAGAAACGCGCTGATGCCTTCCTTGGCCTCTGGAGTAGCCCGGCGTTCGGCGAGGAGTCTGGCTCCGGACAAAGGATCGAGGGCGGGATTCTGGGCCAGCATCTTACTGGCATAGGCAGCTTCGGGACCGGCGGCGAGAATTGCCTTAAGTTTTGCTCTGACCAGGCTATCAAGGTCATCCTCCACCGCATGGACCAATCCGATTCGCAAGGCGTGTTCAGCGTTAAACACTTCGCCCGTAGAGAACAGGTGTCGAGCATGCCCTTGCCCAATTTTCGGGACGACGAATCGGCTGATCGTGGCTGCAACGAGGCCCAACTTAACTTCACTAAAGCTCATCAGTGCCTTTGGGTGAGCCACCGCGACATCACAGCAGGCTACGAGTCCAGCGCCCCCGCCAAAGGCATGACCATTGACTTGAGCCACGACAATGGGTTTGCAAGTGGCAATGACCTGGAACAACTGCGCCAACTTCAACGCATCTGCGATGTTCTCGTCGGTGGTGTAGGCGGCCGCTCGTTTCATCCACTCTAGGTCACCTCCCGCGCAGAAGGCCGGCTCGGCTCCAGTGAGAACGATCGCCCGAGTCGTGTCAGGGACGCTTTGAAAGGCATCCGTTAGGGCCGATATCAGGTGATCGCTGAGGGCATTTCGAACTTCAGGGCGATTGAGCCGTATAGTGGTAACAGGGCCTTGAGCCTCAACCAGGAGCATATGACAGAGTATGACGGTTTCATAATGTAGTCATGGTAAGCCCTCTACTTTGCGTACTGGTAACGCTACTGTCGGCACCTCTGCATTCGCATGGAGGTTTGCCCGAACAGACAAAGGTTCGGTTCGGGAGCTACCAAGCTGAGCTTCGCGTCCCGCCCGAGGGTCTCTTCGCAGGGGAGGAGACGGATATAGAGTTCCGGGTAACCGATACCCGAGAGAAAGATCCAGTGGAGGATGGGTTTAAGGGAGTTGGAGCCATTCAGGCCACCGCGGAAATCACCATGCCAACCATGCCCGGTATGCCCAGTGCCAAGCCAAAGGTGCACCGCGAGGGCGTTCCTGGCGATTACGGTATCGAGGCGTTCTTTCCTCACGGTGGAGCTTATCAAATCAAGCTGCAGCTAAAGATGCCCGATGGTAGCGAGCACGAGGTTTCCTTCTCCGTCACCGCGAAGGATGAGCGGAGTAACGCGGTTGTTAGATTGCCCTATTATCTAAAAATAGTTGGCACTACGGGTTGGAAAGCGAACCAAAAGGGCATCTTGAACTTACGGGTGATCAACTCAAAGACCGGGTTGACTAACAAGGCCTTCGACCTCGCCCATGAACAGCGGTTCCACCTCCTCATCGCCAGCAAGGATCTCAACTGGTTCCGACACGAACATCCGGTGATGGCATCTGATGGGACTTGGTCTCTACCTTTCACTTTTCCCGCCGGCGGCGACTATTGGATTTATGGAGACGTCGCCCCATCAGGTGAGGGGTCACGGGTGTTGATTGCGAAGCTCACCGTGGCGGGACCCAAGCCCACTTGGAACACCCGCATCCCGAGGAACACCCGAGCCAGCGATGGTGGTCTAACGGCAGACTTTTTCAAAACTGAACCCATCGAAATTGGAAAGTCAACGGTGCTTGGGGTGCGACTGACTAGTAATGGTCGGCCAGCGGGCGATACCGTACCTTGGTTGGGGGCCGCTGGACATATGATGATTTTTCATCAAGACGGCAAGACTGTGGTTCACAGTCACCCAAGCGAGGACGAAGGGTCCCATGCTTTGGTCAAGCAAGGAACGATTGAGTTCTCGGCCCGGTTTCCTAAGGCAGGGCTGTACAAAGTTTACGTGCAGACAATGTGGCATGGTAAGGTGCGCACGTTTGGGTTTGGTTTGGAAGTGAAGTGATATGAAGAAGTTAGCTCTCTTGATTCTTATCTTCGGCGTTATGGGAGTGGTTCCCGCGCACGAAGCGGACTGTCCGTATTGCGCCGAGAAGATTGTTCAAAACACGGATAAACAGGACAACGAAGTCGTGGTCAAGGTCGGGAACAAGCGTATCGAGTACCGTTGCCTCTACTGCGTCATCAAGGATCAAAAGCGATACAAGGGCGACCTCGTTGTTTACGCGCCCAGCGAGAAAGTGGGCAACCCGGTCGTGATCAAGCGAACCGGTGGCAAATGGGCGGGGCCGGAGAAAATGGTCGTCCTCAATGTGTTCAAGAAGCACTCAGAATGCGCCGCGCTCAGCCGGGCATTCAGCACCCGAGAAGCCCTTGATGCGTATGTGAAGCAAAACAACGTTCAGAACTCTAAGGCTCTCAGCCTGAAAGAGTTCATCGAACTCGTTGAGAAGCCAGTTCAGAAATGAACCTGTTACCCTCGCTAGTCCTAGCCTTGGGTCCGCCCGCTTGGCTCGGCGGTGCCGGTGCGGATCACCTGTCCGTGATGCCAGCCGTTCATAACTGGGCGATCCAGCGACTTCCGGCCTTTGCTCGCGACATGCACGGGACCGGCGTAGGGCATGCAATGGCCTATGAGGCGATGGCTCGCGGGGAAGTGGGCACATTAGAGAGCCATACGTTCGACCGAATTGATCGCGTCCTCCACAATCCACCAAGGAATCCAGTTGACGAAGCCTCTATTTCGCCAACTTTTATCCGGCAGTATGGGGCTTTGGAGAAGGTCTTTGACTGGGCCCATCTCCTCCACTTTCAAACCATTGATGTCCTGATTCACCCGGGCTGGTCGCAAGCCCGGCGTGATAAGGAAATTGAGAAGTTATGGCGTTACTATCAGTCCCAACCCTACGCCTTGACGGGATTGCCCATGAATATGGAGTTCCTTTCGTCATCGCCTTACGATGGCGCGTTTCGGCGGGCCTATCCGAAGGTCAACGGTCTCTTCTGGGGTTACCATTGGTTACAAACCGCTGCCTACGACATGTTGTATGAAATTGAGCCCCGCGATCAGATTTCGCAGTATGTCGTCTTAGGCGATCAATATCGGCGGGTCGAACTCTACCGCACTAAACGAGATTTCATGCCGATGACCGCCGAAATGAGCCCACGGTTCTCAAAGCGGTTCCCGATGATCGCGAACGCCTTCGACAACTTGCACATGTTACACGACAACGTGAACGACATCTTGGCCCAAGACTGGGAGAAGTCTCGCAAACAAGCTGAAGTCAAAGCGGCCATTATTCGGGTTCTTGCCTCAACCCATGTTGATGAGGAGCCCGGTGAAGGTGAGGGATTGCACGATCACGAGCACGTTCCTAGCGTACCGGGAATGGGCAAAATGAAGGGAAGCGATGGGGACATCATGTTCATGAGCGGCATGGGCTGGATGGACATGTCAAGGTGCGCCCATTGTTCAATCCCACTTCCTGAGGAAACCGCGACCGTCAGCGCGAATGGTTGGACGATGGTTGTGCGCTGTCTTGCTTGCGCTCGGGACATGGCCGCCGAGACTCCGGGCCAAGCCATCATACGGACTCACATTCAAGGCTCAAGCAGAACACTTGTGCTGATTTCAGATGAGCAAGGGAATTGGCAGTCAAACATTCAGGGCGTTGTGTTCCTCGAACAGGCGGGTGAACACCCGGAATGTGCCGATTGGTCTCGGGCATTTGCCAGCTCGGAGAGTTTCGATGCCTTTGTGAGGAACAACCAAATCAGCGGAGCTTCGCCCCTGAGCCTCCAGTCATGGTCAGAAAGAAATCTCGGTAAGCCACCGACTTTCCGCAAAATGGATCGCCCAAACCCCTATGGAGTCAAAGATTGACGAAGGGATGGTGGATGTTGTGCTTGGTGCCCGCAGTCGGCTGGGCCCAGAGTGACCACACAAATGTCGAGTCCGGTCATCCACTCGGCTTTGATGACGCTTACTCAATCGGCTATGGCGCAAGGTCATTTGGCTTCAGCAGATCCTTTGGCCCAGAGAACGACTTTCACGTCGGGGCGACTTATGGATTTGCTAAGAACCAAGACTTCACGATAGGATATGACACGAACGGCCAGGAACTGGAGGTTTCCTATTTTCGGGGCCTAAGGCGCGAAATCGAGGATCATTCGGGCCTGGCATATCGGGTATCGGCCCAAGTACCCCGTAACGGTTCGGCATATCTGACGGTCCGGGGTATTGCAACCAAGCACCTTGGACAGTACGGCAAGCTCCACCTGAATGTTGATTTACTACTGGCTTCAGAAGGGGGCATCGGGATCACGCTTGGATACTCATCCCCCATCGGCATTCCTCGACATTTTGACACCCAATTCGTGGCGGAGGTCAATGGCTCGGTCACTGCTAACCAACGTTCAACCGCACGCTTTGGTGTTGGATTGCGGCATCAGGTAAATCCTGTTACGGTAGCCGATATTGGTATTCAGGTCAATGCAGAGGAAACTCGCCTAAAGTTTGGAATGTCCGTTGCTTTCTAACCTCTAACCTCGATAAAACCATGCATATCACCGGATTCGTCCCTTATATCCACGTCCAAAATGTATTAGAGAGCCAAGCGTTCTATGAGAAGTTAGGCTTGGTGCTGGATTCACGCTTTGGAGAGGAAGGAGACCCGTATTGGGCTAGGCTAAAGGGGAAGAACTCTGATTTAATGCTCGCCAAAGCATCGGGCTGGGTTGACCCGACGGTGCAAGCAGCACTGTTCTATCTCTATAGCGACGATCTAGTTGGACTTCGGAGCCATCTCTTAGCCCAAGGGGTGCAGGACGGGGGTGATTTTGGAACCGGAAAAGCAGCATGGCCACGAAGTGGACAAGCATTTACGATCACCTTTCCTTATTACATGCCGAGTGGCGAACTTAGGGTTCATGACCCTGATGGCTATGTGTTGCTCATCGGTCAGGTAGATCCCACTTAGCGCCACCATTCGGCGATTTCTTTGGCAAGGTAGCCCGGCCACTTGAGAATCTTGTGGGGCTTTCGCCTGAGAATGAAGAAGAAGTTCCGAACTGGGTCAAGAACTTGGTCGTTCTTGGGTGGCCCGTGAAACTTTACGATAATCGCCCGGTCCAGCAATTCTCTGGCGCGCTTTGGGTCACGTTCGTTCAGCGCGCGCAAGCCCTTGTATGACGCGATCCATTCCTGTTGGATGTATCCAACGTGGTCCTGGAGGCCGTGGTCTACGATGTAGGCGTCAACATGGTCTTGGTCTCCGATAGCGCTGCTCTTACATGGGTACCGGACGCCATTGACGTAGGAATCGTAGATGCCTTGAGTGATATCACTCGGACGGAGGTACACGACGGGTGTCCCGAGGCAGTCGTAGTTCCAGTCGCGCATCGCGATCAGGTCCCTTTTCGCTTCGCGGAACAGATCGAGCATGGGCGCCATTGAGTCCTTAATGACTAGGGATTGATCTAAGAATAAGAATTCGTTCTCAAAGACAGCGCGATCGAAGAGTTTGAGCTTAACAAACGAACCCTCTAGCCCCCAGCTACGGCAGTCCACAATCTGGATCTTTGGGTTAAGCGGGCGGTCATGATCGCAGCAACACGTCAAGACAAATGGCTCTTCCAACCATCGCTCCAGCATGGACTGGAGTTTGTTCGGGTACTCATCGCCATACTTACCGCCTGCCTGGATGCATACGATATGAAGTGGTTTGCCAGCGTCCATCCTGATGACATCGTGGTGGGCAAGGAGAGACTTGAACTCTCACGGCTATTAACCGCTGGAACCTAAATCCAGTGCGTCTACCAATTTCGCCACTCGCCCAAGGCCAAGGCAAAGATACCCCGGTCAGCTGGCGCCCGACACGCTCACGGTGCCGGCAAGTTCAAGCATCTCACCCACCGCAACCCTGTCCAAAGTTATTGACATCGGCAAGGAACTTGCCTCAAACACCGGATTGCGCTGCACGATCTGGCTTTCAAGAATACTTCTCGCTATAGATGGTCCGTCAAACTTTACTAGCTTTAGGTGAAGGCTCTGGCTGTCGAAGATCTCAGGTGCAAGATGGGCGGTGGCTTTAACTTCAAAAACAAATCTCAAGGAGGCGGTCGCGAGGATGAGCCCTTCGGCATACCGGACCTGAAGGTTGTAAACCATCGGCGGTAATTGAGAGGCTACGAACGCTTGGAGCCTGGCCTCAGAAATTCGCACGAGCGCTTCGGCCGGATTCGCTAACGAAAACCCATCCTCCCATGCCACGTTCTTGGCCCGGATTTCAACTTCGTCAAGGATGAGTCCCATCGGGAGTTCAACATCCTGGGCGAAGGCCGCAACAGCGCTGGATTTGATTTGCTCGATGCAGCAGTCTACTGAGTTTGTGATCGATTCAGCCAAGGAACATCCATGACAAAGGGGTAATGCTTCTGCTATGGTGAGATATGCTTTCGACGATCCTCGCGACAACTCTTATGGCCCAAGCGACCCCGCCCCCGGTAGAACGCGAATTCCGAGCCGCCTGGGTGGCAACAGTAGACAACATTGATTGGCCTACGAAACCGGGCTTGAGCAGTGATCAGCAGAAGCTCGAAATGGTGCGCATTCTTGAACGGGCTCAGAAACTCAATATGAATGCGATCATCTTTCAAATTCGTCCCAGTGCTGACGCTTTGTATCGGAGCAAACTTGAGCCTTGGTCTCATTATCTGAGTGGACAAGCGGGTAAGGGCCCCGACTACGATCCCCTCGCCTTTGCTATCAAGGAAGCCCACCAGCGCGGGCTTGAGCTTCATGTCTGGTTCAACCCTTATCGCGCATTTCATCCCGCGCAGAAGAGCTCGATACCGGCTGACCATATTGCGAACACACATAAAGACATCGTTTACAGCTACGGAGGCTACCGATGGATGGACCCTGGGGCGAAGCTTGTCCAAGACCGGAGCTTTGAAGTGTTTATGGATGTAGTTGATCGCTACGACGTTGACGGCATCCATATTGACGATTACTTCTATCCTTATCCGGTGCGTGAATCGGGGAAGGTCGTGCCATTCCCGGATTCTAAGACCTATGCCGCTTACAAGCAGGCTGGCGGAGTGCTAAGCCTTAGTAATTGGCGGCGTAAGAATGTGGACGACTTTATCGAACGGGTCTACAAGGGTCTCAAGCAACGCAAGGCTTGGGTGAAGTTTGGCATTAGCCCATTCGGAATCTACCGCCCGGGCATTCCCCAAGGCATCACGGCGGGTGTCGATCAGTACGAAGACTTGAGCGCGGATGCCCTCAAGTGGTGGCAAGAGGGGTGGTTGGACTATTTCACACCACAACTCTACTGGCCCATTGAACAGACGGCACAAAGCTTCCCGGTCCTCCTAGAGTACTGGAAGTCAACAAATGCGAAGAAGCGTCATCTATGGCCTGGTCTATTCACAAGTCGGCTTGGGGATAATGCTCCAAATTGGGATGCTAAGCAAGTGGTCAGACAGCTTCAGCTAACCGATGAACCTGCCGTCAATGGTGCGGTCCACTTCAGCATGAAGGCCTTAATGAATGATTGGAAGGGAATAGACCAAGCCTTGCTGGATGGCCCCTACAAGGACCGCAAGTTGGTTCCAGCGAGCCCTTGGCTAGGCAACAAGGTCCCTCCGACTCCAAGCGCAAAGAAGGAGGGCAACATTATTATTCTTGAAAAGCCGGGGACCGCTGATGCTCGTTTCTTTGCCATCCAACAAGAAGTACGCGGGTCTTGGCGCCTGGTGAAAGTGGTTGAGGCCGTTGGCCAAAGCGTGGTCTTAAAGGATTCGGGAGCGGTAGCCATCTCGCTGATTGATCGCGTTGGAAACGCTTCTGCACCCAGAGTTTTGCCGTAACCACAATCGCCTAGAGTTTTGTATTATGGGTGGTGTGAGTCTAAGGAGAAATTTAGTTGCCATCCCCATGTTGGGTGCTTCACTCGGTTGGGCTCAAGGAACGTTCACCAATACGCCCCTTCTTGCCGTGCCAACGTGCCCTCGTGAAATGAGGGCCGCGTGGGTGGCCACTGTTTGGCAAATTGATTGGCCCACATCTCGTGGGGCTGGAAGTAGCTACGTAACTGCCCAACGAAGCCAGATGAACGCAATTTTGGACGGCCTGGCCGACGCCAAGATGAATGCGGCGTTCCTTCAGGTCCGTGCTCAGGCCGATGCTATTTACCCTTCCACTCTGGAGCCTTGGGCCTACTTTCTGACCGGGCGAGAGGGCCGAGCTACAACCGGTGGCTACGATCCCCTATCCGAGTGGATTGCGGGTGCTCATCAGAGGGGGATCCAACTGTATGCATGGGTGAATCCCTACCGCGTGGACGTTTCTGCACCCCAATTCACGCCCCCGCCTGGAGTGGGATGGAATGATGCGGCGACTACGTCAACGAGTTCGTATGTTGCGCCGACTAGCCCGTATCGGACGATCCCGAATTCGGTCAGGGAATACGATGGGCTTTGGCTCCTTGATCCGGGTGATCCAGCTTCGCGAACCCACGTAAAAAACGTAATCATGGACCTTGTCCGTCGCTATGACGTGGACGGAGTGGTGTTCGACGACTACTTCTACCCATATCCTGTCAGCGGTCTAGATTTCCCCGACTCTACGACGTATGCGCTGTACGGGGGTGGCTTGTCTATCTCCAACTGGCGGCGAAAGAATGTCAATGACTTTGTCTTTGATATCTATGATTCAATAAGGCTGGAACCGAACAAGGGCCATGTCCTCTTTGGGATCGGCCCCTTTGGAATCTGGAAGCCGGGTAATCCACCCGGAGTGACCGGACTTTCAGCGTACGACTCAATCTATGCTGATTCTAAGCTATGGTTTAACAACGGGTGGGTGGATTTCATGTCGCCCCAACTCTATTGGACCATCGCCTCTGCCGGCCAGCCTTACGGTCCGCTTCTAAACTGGTGGGCCAGCCAAAATTTACAAAATCGTCACCTATGGCCATCGAATAATGCCAGCCAAACCCTGAACGGAAATTGGCCGGTTCAAGAGATCGTTGATCAAGTGTCCTTGACTCGTCAGACCTCTGGAGCAACTGGCAATGTCTTTTACAGCGTAAAGGGTATTCGTGATAACACCAACGGCCTGCGTTCGGCCTTGAAGACTTCGCTGTACAGTGTGCCGGCATTACCTCCACTTTCGCCATGGAAGGATAATGTCCCCCCTCAGCGACCTACCGTTTCGCTCGTGAACACGGGCGGCAACCTAGTCCTGTCATGGACTCAGAACGGCCCAGAACCGTCCCGTTGGTGGGTTGTGAACACATTGGTCGGAGATGTCTGGAACCAACGCTTGTTGCCGAGCACCACCATGTCGCTGTCCTTGCCGCGATCGCCTGCCTTACGGGCCTTTGCTGTTGGTGCCGTAGATCGCCTTGGCAATATCAGTTCTCTTGCGAATCGGGCGCTGGATCCGACTGTGATTGGACAGAACTTCCGAGCCGATTAGTATATTGAGCTGGGGTCCCATGTGGGATCCGTCTGCATTCGGAACAGGGCCATTTGGCCAACGTGGTAGGCATCGTGGAGCAAGATGTAATCGACGGCCTTTTCGTAGACGGACTCATCCGTGCTTGATTTGACCAAGTCCACCGCTTGGGCCCGGATTTCGTTGGCCTTTGCAAGCATGTCCCCGGGCTCAGTCACCCCGAGGTCAAAGGGGGCCCGCCAGTCCCAAGATTGACCACGGGCTTCAGACATGAATGCGGTGTAGCAGTGGGCCAAATGTCTGATGCTCTCGAGCGGTGTCATGGCCTCGGAGGTGGCTCGGTGGTCCCAATGGTCGGTTGCGATGTTGCAAAACACGGCATTGATCTGCTTTGCGGCAGAATTTAGGCCGCTCATGAGAAATTCGGGAGCGCTCATGGCGTTAGAATATCCATTGTGCTTGGCGAAACGCTCACTCCTTGGACGGTAGATCGGGCGTATCGCAAGGGGTACTTCGTGATGGGCGATGGGAAGGAAGGCCCTGCCTATTTCTATTCAACCAGCCTGAGGGCGATGCTCCCGATCGAAGGAATTCGGATCAGCAGGTCGCTCCGTCGGTCGCTAAACAAGAGTTGCCTCCTCGGAGCAGGAGACTCGTGTCCAAAAGGTCCTGGCTTGGTTGTCACCTTCGACCGAGCCTTTGAAGCGGTTATGCGAGGGTGCCAGCGGGACGAAAAAGTTTGGATCACTGAAGAAATCATTCGGGTTTGGACGCTCATTCACCAAGAAGGATGGGGCCATTCGTGCGAAGTTTGGAAGGAGGGAGAACTCGTTGGGGGTGTGTATGGAGTTGCCATTGGAGCATGCTTTTGTGGCGAATCAATGTTTCACCGTGCGACTGATGCCAGCAAAGTTGCGCTTCACTTTCTCCTGGGAAAGCTAAGAACTCTTGGCTTTCAAATGTTTGATTGCCAGTTCATCAACGAGCACACGCGTTCGCTCGGAGCATACGAGATCACCCAGGATGAGTTTTTGCGCCGGTTACGGAGCGTTGAGCACCGGGAAATCGTCTGGGGATAACATGTATAGGAACGCGATGAGATACGCAACGATTTTGACCCTAACTTTTGTTTCCCTGGCCCAAGCAATGGCACAAGATACTCCTTCACTCGGAGCAAGTGTACGCATCGGGATGTTCTGGCCCGTGGACGGCTCCGTGAAAACGATTGCAGGGAAGCAGTGGACGACCTTTGGTCTTGACTATCGCATCAAGAAACTTGGCTCCAATAATGACGGCTCGGACAACAGCCTGTCATTGTCACTAGATTTCATTCAGAAATCCAGCTTCCGAAACACACCGGTTCTTCTGAACTACGTCTCTGAATCCGGCCAGATGTACTACTTTATTGGAGGAGGTGCTGGCTTTACAAAGATGCGAAACGATGAGAACGAGAACGAAAATCGCATCCGCCCGGCCTATCAGTTTGGACTGGGATACAAATTTGATATGAACCAAATGCCAACCTTTGTTGAGCTTAAGTGGGTTGGTTCTACCGAGGCGAAGTTCAACGGCTGGGGGATCTACGCCGGCGTGCGTTTCTAAGATCCTCTGCTTGAGGGGCTTCATTGAACTCTCAATAGAATCCTTCGTCTTCTCGTATAGATGTCTGTGATCTTCGGAGTAGCACGATTGACCAATCGAGAACGACTGGATGCATCTGCCGAATTGGCTTTGGTGGAGCAATGCCGTCGGAAGAACTTTGAGGCTTTTGGCAAGATCATCGATGCCTATCAGGCGCGAGTGATCGGCTTTGTTCGTCGCATGGTGGCCACAAGTGAAGAGGCCGAAGACATCGCCCAGGAAGTCTTTATTCGGGCGTACCAAGGCATGGATCGATTTGATGGTCGTTCGAGCTTGCGCACTTGGCTCTTTCGTATCGCTTACAACCTGTGCGTAGACAATGCCCGCAAGCGGCAGCGCGCCGTGCCGGAAGCTAGCTTCGATGAGAGCGAGGGTTCCTTAGAAATGCCCGATCACCGCTGGGATCCGGAAGCTCAAGTCTTGGATGCTGAACTGAGGACTGTGGTTGAAGAAGCCATCGGGACCATGAGTGAGAAATTGCGAACGGTCCTGCTCTTGCACGATAAAGAAGAAATGGGATACGACGAATTAGCGGGGATTCTGGACGTTCCCGTTGGTACCGTCAAGAGCCGACTCTTCTTAGCGAGAAGCCATGTCCAGAAGGCGGTGGAGGTCTATCGATCATGATTGACAACAACGAACTTATTTCCAAGTTGGCCCGGGAAGTGCCGCTGAGCATGGCAGAAGCTCATGAGTTGGATCAGGTCCTCGGAGCCAGTGAGGTCGTTGCATCCTTCGTCCGACAAGTACCTGACGAGGAGCCGAGCTTGGCATGGCGTTCTGCTTTGAACGAGCGCTTGATCGCCCATCATGCGCCTAAGCGAACCACAGTTCGCCAATGGGGCATGGTCGGCTTTGGTTCAGCAGTTGCCGTAGCCGCTTCGATATTCTTTCTTACCAAGCCGGTTCCGCCAAAGGGGGGCTCGTTGGCGACTAGCGCTAACGCAGAGCAGATTCTTTTGGATGCCCATCGTGCTAATGTGTTCGCGTTAAGTACGGGAGCCGGAGATGGCTCTGAGCCCATTCAGGCGAAGACCGTTAATGCCGACTATCAATGGACGGAGGCTGATTTAGGAGCATTTTGAAGAGTCTCATCCCGATCCTGTGTATCTTTGCCTTAGCTGGTTCTAGCCTCGCTCAGCCAGGGCCCACTGGGGCCAATCGCCGTCCGAAGAGCGCAATTCTCGAACGTGCGTTGAGAGCCCAAGCAAAGTTGAAGTATTCGGGAGTCCGTAAGATGATCATGCGCCTGGGGCCGCAGTCCAAAATGAACATCGAACGGGTTTGGCAGGATGGGAGTCGGTCAAGGGTCGAGTTCGAACCCGGATCCGATGATGCGGGGCAAATCATTGTCATCACGGGGGGGACCAGATCGCACTTCTTCCCGGCCTCCAATGAGATACAGGTACGCCCAGTTCATCTGGATGAGCCACTCATACGCCTCGGAGAGATGGTTCGGGGTGGCCGAGGTACGCAGATAAAGGAGAGCTCCGGAGGCGCCGTAGCAGGGCAGAAGACGACGCTACTTTCTTTCGTGGACGCCAACAACAATGTGATGGGCAGGCTTTGGATTGATCCGGATACCGCGATGATCCTAAAGCGGGAGCTGTTCGATCCATCTGGTCGATTGGTGGGTTCGATGGAGTTTTTGCGAGTTGATCTCAGTCCCACATTTGATGAGAGCGACTTCAAGATCTCCCGGCAAGGAGCAAGGGTCGTCACTATTGATGATCTCCTGCGGCGCCAAGCGAGTGCGGTCGGAGTTCGACCGCTCAGGTTGCCAGAGTCGACGGGATTTGTTTTGGAGTCCGTAAGTGCCCTGCCTCTGGGGCAAGGGAATCGGGCCGTAAGCCAGAGCTACTTCAACCGACAAGGGCGCCGCCTATCGCTGTTCATAACTCGAAAGTCGATTGATGCTCGGCGCCTGAAAGGGAGACAAGGGCCAGGATTGGCGACGGTTACTAAGACCTTTGGCGAAATCACCGTTGTACTCGTTGGGAGCCTTAATGTCGCTGAACTTCAGAAACTAGCAGATCAAGTGAAGTAGGCCAGTCGTCCATATTAGGAACGAGGCCGCGTGCCTCGTCGGTTATACTGAAAAAGACCGTGGCTACCCGAGCGACAACCCGCAAGCGCCCCACCACGAAGCGCCCTTCCAGCATCTGGAGGAAGTTGGGTGTAATCTTCTTGGTTCTCTTTAGCCTCCTTGCAGCTGGGGTACTGGCAGGAGGAGCCATGTTCGCGATGATGCTCAATGAGGCAAGTGAGCAGATCCCGACCCTAGATGCAAAGATGGCGAGTATTCGTGTTGGGCCAACGCGAATCATGAGTTCAGATGGCAAGCTCCTCTACGAAAGCGCCACTGAGTATCGCATTCCCACTGAAATAGCCAATGTTCCTGAGCTAGTGCAGAAAGCCACGTTGGCCGCGGAGGACAAGCGTTTCTATGAGCACGATGGCGTCGATCCTTGGGCCGTAGCTCGGCAGGTCTTCACGAACGTAAGGGAGCAGCGTGTAGCGGGCGGCGCAAGTACGTTGACCATGCAACTTGCCAAGCGCTTGTACACCAGCCCGGAGCAGAGTTTCAAGCGAAAGCTCGAAGATGCCGCCCTTGCGCTGCAGATTGAGCGCAAGCTTACCAAGAGTCAGATCTTAGAGCTTTACCTAAATCAGGTCTTTTATGGGTCGGGAGCGTACGGGATTACTGCCGCCGCAGATGTCTATTTTGGTAAGAGTTTGGACCAGCTCACGGCGAGTGAAGCCGCGATGCTATCCCGGTGCGTTCGCCGCCCAAGCAGCGAAAATCCATTTGTAAACTATTCCAAGGCAATTGAGAATCGAAACGCGGTCTTGGCGGTCATGCTCGAAGAGAAGATGATCTCGAAGGCGGAATACGATGAAGCTCTTGCCGATCGTCCAAAACTGGCTGAAGACGAAAACCGGCTCCAGGCGACGATCAAGCGTGCTCCCTACTTTGTTCGTTACATTCTCGACCAAGCCCGCCTTGAACTCGGTGTAGATGTGGCTCAAGGTGGGTACACCATTGAGACATCTCTAGATTCCAGACTGCAAAAGTTCGCGGAGGACCGTGCCCATCGGTTGGTTGATAGTTATCGCCGGTCAGGGGTCACCACGAACGCATTCATGCTTATGAACCGGTCGGGCGAGATACTTTGCATGATCGGTGGCGTGGACTACGCGAAGAACAAGTACAACGCGGTGACCCAAGGTAAACGCCAACCTGGATCCGCCATGAAGCCGCTGGTTTACGGTGCAGCTTTTGAGCAAGGTGTTCTGACTCCCAGCGATCCCATTCGTGCTGATACATATCGCGAGCGGGACGGTGGCCACACATGGACCGTTGAGGGCCGAAAGGGTGGGAGCTCCGTTCCGGTCAGTAGCGCAATTCAGTTTTCAATGAATCCGCCCGCAGTCCGCGCCATGAAAATGGTTAATCCGAAGGTGTTTGTGGAAGGCTACGCTCGACGAGTTTACGGACTGACCACCTCAATGATTGCCGTACCTTCTCTCGTATTGGGGTCGGTTGCCGTACGTCCCATCGAGTTGGCACAAGCTTATTCCATCTTTCAGCATGAGGGTAGCCGGGTTAAACCATATGGCATGCGTCGGATTCTGGATAGCAGTGGAAATGTTGTCCGAACGTTCAATCCCCAGGTCACGCGAAGCCTCATGAGTTCTGCTTCCGCGGAGGACATGGATTATTGCCTCCGCAAAGTAGTGCAGGGCGGCACCGGAAGCTATGCTTCCTCGGTACGACGGGCACGAGGAAAGACAGGCACGACAAACGATAACCGCGATGCGTGGTTTATCGGCTACACCGATAACTACCTCGCCGTGTCGTGGGTCGCCAATGAACAATTTGATCGAGAACACCACGTTTGGGTCTACAAGCCGATGTCGAACTACGTAATGGGGGGCAAGGTGCCAATCCTGATGTGGCGAGACGTTATGAAGGAGTGCCAAGACCTCTTTGGTGAACCAGAGGTCAAGCCTGACCCCCTTGACCGGGAGAAAGAGCGCGAAGCCTATGTGACCGATGACGGTGAAGGTAGCGCACGCTTAACCCATGAAATGGGTGGTCTCAGCAACGAGAAGGAAGAGGATACAAAGGAGGAACCTGGCGATAAGCCCGCTGTGTCCAGCGTGGATGCTCCCCCCGACGAAACTCCCAAGCCCGACTCTGGCGGTACTAAGCCACCGGTCGAAGAACCTCCAGCAACGCTTCCTGATGGCAATCCAGAGCTACCCGATGGCCCCGGAGACGGCTAAGTGTCCGTCATTCATCAAGAGCGCGGTATTCGCCTTGATCTTCGGTCCCTACTTTTCCCTACGATCGTCGGGCTTGCCCTTATTGTGTTCCTCGTAAGGCTTTGGGATCTGCAAATTGTCCAAGCCGATGAACTAAAGCTACGGGCAGAACGGAGCCGAGCTAGTCGGGTTCTGCTTGCTGCGCCTAGAGGATTGATTGTTGATCGTAAGGGGCGCCCCATTGCCGCCGTTCGATCTCAGTACGTCGTGACTGGTGTGCCGGCGGTTCTTCAGAAGAATCCCCAGATTTTGAGAAGGGTAGCGGGGATGCTCAATGTATCCGTAGAGGTTCTGGACAGTAAGCTTCGCGATGGAATATGGCGCCCCAACCTTCCGACCCCAATCTTTGAAGGAGCGTCCAGCGCCCAGGCAACTCGCCTCGTGGAGGATCTCACGCTCGAAGGCATCGGGGTGATCACCGAGCCGACTCGAACCTATGTTGAGTCCAAAATGATGACGCACGTCGTTGGCTATGTTCGAGCCGCAGATGATCAGGACGTATCCCGCTTTGAAAAGAAGGGTCTAAAGGCCCCGAGCTACGCCGGAAAAGTGGGCTTGGAGTATGCCCATGACTTCGAATTGAGTGGCGTTTCTGGTGTTGAAGAAATGACGGTGGATGCCAGAAATAAACCCTTGCGAAGCCTAGGGCTGATGAGCCCGAAACCTGGCTCCAAACTGGTGTTGGGCCTTGATACCGAACTCCAGAAGTATGCCTACGAAGTTCTCGGTAATCGGACTGGCTCCGTTGTCGCCATTGAGCCGGGAACCGGCTTGGTCTTGTGCTTTGTTAGCAAGCCGAGTTACGATGCGAACATCTGGCTTAAGGGCATGTCGCAGGAGACCTACAACACCCTCCTGCATGACTCCCGGCAACCCATCTTGAACCGGACAATTCAAACCGGATACGCTCCAGGTTCAACCTTCAAAATTGTTGTCGCATTGGCGGCAGCCATGGAAGGCAAATTGGACCTCAACAAGACCTACTATTGCGGAGGCATGTACGTGCCCACCAAGACGCGGTGCCTTGGTCATCATGGTGCAATCTCGTTTCATCGAGCCTTTGAAAAGTCTTGTAACACATACTTCATGGCTCTAGGCGTGGCGGTCGGAAACCGAGCGATCGAGCGGGCTGCCAAAGCCCTGGGGCTTGGCCAAAAGACGGGCATTGACTTGCGCTCTGAGTCGCGGGGAAACATTCCGTCGCCCGAATGGAAGCAGCACGTATCGGACTACTACATTGATCAACTGAGGAAGAGCACGAAATATACTCCCGCCGAGAGAGCACGCCGAATCGCCCAGTACGAGTACGAACGCAACTGGAGGGTAACGGACACCGCACAAATGTCCCTTGGCCAAGGTGCAAACCTGCTAACCCCCTTGCAATTGGCGGTCATGGCTTCTAGTGTCGCCAATGATGGTGAATTCATCCAGCCCCATTTGGTTAGCCAGGTCATTGACTCGGATGGCACCGTGAAGCCAGTGAAGCCAAACATCGTCTCTACGGTTCATGTTGATCCACAATTCTGGAGCTGGCTAAGAAGCGCTATGGTCAGCGTAATCCAGAGCGGGACGGCCCGGTCGGCCCAGATACAAGGCCTGACCTGGGGTGGAAAGACCGGGAGCGCGGAGAACAACCGTAAGGGCCACAAAGGGGAAACGGATTCAGTTTTTGTAGGCATTGCCCCGATCAACAACGCGAAGATCGCCATTGCCGTCATCGCTGAGAACGCCGGTCACGGCGGAACAGTCGCCGCTCCAATCGCCGCAAAAGTTGTCGAACGCTATTTAGGCAAAGAGAAGTCGGGCGGGGACAGGGCCTTGAGTAAGCCCTCCAACTCAGTCGTATCACGACCGCCAGCGCGGTAAACAGAGAGCAGTCGCTCACCCTCCGCTCGGGCCATGCCTATCTTAGCGGTGGCCTCGGCTGGTGTCTCGCCGGCATACTCTGTGCCTCCAGCTTGAAGCTGCCCTTTGATCATCGGAACCGTCAGCTTGGCGTATTCCGCGAAGGTCGTAAGCGCAGCAATCCTGAGCCGGTCACCTTGTTCGGGAAAGTGCTTGGCAGCAATGAATGAGGCTTGGGCGATCTCAGTAGGGACTAGCTCGGGTAAGGCGCGGACCTTGAAGTAGGGCATGCTCTGGACTGCTTCAATTCGCGAGAACCATCGATGCAGGTCTTGGGTGTTGCCGTCTGCATCAGCCATCTCAATAAGCATGAGCAGGGAAGGCAAGTTGTTGGGATCGCGCTTCAGAGCTTGCTTTAAGGCTTCGACTGCCCCCATTTGGTCGCCAGACTGAACCAAGACCTGAGCAAGCATGCGCAAGTTTTTCGTACTGGGCGCAAATTCTGTGGCTCGCTGCAGATACTCTCGGGCCGTCTCGGGAGACGCATAGGCTAGAAGACGATAGATTTCGCCATCGGTTGGTGCGAGGGACCGTGCGACACTGAGTTCTCGGGCCGCATTTGGATCGCGTCGCTCCAGCATAGCTTGGGCATTCGCCTTCGTGATCTCGACCGCTCCGCTATGCAGCAAGGCTAAACCAATGAGGGAGGGCACAACAATGGCGGTCAGGCGAGCAGGCTTGGGAAGCAACTCCGGTAGAGACCCATCGGCTGCAAGCTGCACCCCGACTGCGAGCAGTATAAAAAAGATGAGGCCCGTACCATAGGTCTGCCAATCGCTGTCCATAAGATTGTGGGTGGCGCATCCGACCACAGCGGCAACTATTCCTGCGAGACGAACCGATCGTTGGGGGCTGGTTCGACGAGCTCCCCGAAAGACTGTCGAGAACCACGCCACAGCGAACGTTAGCCAAGCAAGCAATCCGACAACCCCTGTTTCAACAGCAATTTGCAGAAAGCCTTGGTGTGTAAATTGCGTTTGAGGCGTCAACCCCGACCGAGCCGACTCGTATCGATAGGTTCCTAACCCGTAACCAAAAGGATTTTCCTTCACGATTTCGATCGCCCCCTTCCAAAGAAGCTGGCGAAAACCCGATGACTGTTCAGCGGTCCCGCTACTGGCCTCAACCCGGGCTAAACCGGCCTGCGTAGCTGGGCTAGATCGAATTCCGAAGACTAGGATGGTGAGGACAAGTAACGGCGCTATCAGGACCAGAACGCGCTTCTTGGCTCCGAATAGGAGTTGCAACCCTACCAACGTAGCAACTCCAACGGTGGCTGCCACATAGCCACCCTTTGACTGAGTCAAGAGGAGGGCAAATCCAATTGCGACGGCTGCAGCCCCTGCCGCAAATCTGGCGATGCGGTCTTCCTCCGAAACACTCAATCCCATGGCCAAAATGAAGCCGATAAGCAAGATCCCCGCAAGCGCATTCGGGTTCACCCAGGAGGCGAAAATCCTCCATGAAGGGTCGACCGCGCGGTTAATGGAGTACTCGGAGATACCTTGTAACGCGCATAGGGAGCACCCGATAATGATGGCTGTAACCACCATCCTTGGGCCTCGCTCGCGGCCCACAATAGCAACGACCGCAAAGAGAGCTAGGGCATACGTGAGCCACTCCAGCCAATGCACCCAGCTGACCCATTTAAAGGACGAAATGGCCCCTGCCATTCCAAAGGAGAGCATGGTCACCGCCACCGTAAGCGTAACGGAGGGATTCGGTAGGGGAACGACTTTGCGAGAGCAAACTAGCGTGACCAAGGCGCTCACGATCAGTAGCCCGAGCAATGAGTGAGCCGAAAAGGGAAGGGCTGGACCACGAAGATTGCCGTCAAATGCCTGGGTGCCAATGAACACCTGCCCGCCAATGAGGGGCGTCAGGAAGCAAACGACAAGAAGCAACCCGAGGGCAAGCCGGTTCACCGGGCAACCCACCTTCGGAGTCGATCAAATTGGTTCCTCACCAAAAAGAAGGACGCACGAGCCGTCAATCCTGCCGCCGCAAGTAAGTAAGCGCCTGGGCGTAGCAGGGGGTTCACCGTCCGCAGCTGGTGCTTTTTGAAGAAGAGAAGCATCGAGCGATGGAAACGAAAGATCATTCGATTCGGTGCTTTGCTGGTACTTGCGCCAATCTTGTGAGTGACAACCGCATCGGGAAAATACTTGACCTCAAAGCCACACTGTCGAACTCGCCAACAGATATCCATGTCCTCGCAAAACATGAAGTAGTCCTGATCAAGCGACCCTACTTGGGCCAGCGCTTCCTCGCGGATCATCAGGGCGGCACCGCTCACCCAGTCCACCGACTTCTCGGTGAGGTGATCCCAATCGCTCATCAGATAGTCGCGAGTGAACCTGTTCTTTGGAAAAATCCTCCCTAAGGGCGTGTTCCGAAAGAGCGCCGCCACGGGATTGGGAAAGGTTCGGCAGGAGTACTGTAAACTTCCATCCTCATTAAGGAGCCGTGGACCGATAACCCCGGCGCTTGGCGTAGCTTCAAGGTGCTTCACTAAGGAGCCGATTGCCCCAGGATGTACAAATGCATCCGAGTTAAGGAGCATGACATGGCGACCCTTGCGCTCCTGAATCGCTAGGTTATTGCCCCCCGTAAAGCCGAGATTTTGGTACTGCTGCAACAGGCGCACTGCAGGAAATTCCGAAGTTACCATTGCTCCGGACCCATCCTCCGAGTTATTCTCAACGACAATCACCTCAAAGCGTGCTTCGTCCGCTGCATTGTGAAGGGCTGTCAAGCATCGGCGAAGGTCCCCAATGGTATTCCAGCTACAGATGCAGATACTAAGGTCGAAAGCCATGACTGAACCCCCTCGCTCGGATGAACGCTCCGAGCCAGATCAATGCACCCGTAACGGGCAGTAGCCATGAAGGCTCGTGCTTGCGTAGGTAGCGCGTCAAGGATAGGTGTGACTCCCAGATCATGGCCTTTCGTGCCTGCCGGGTACTCACTGCGCCAACGTGGTCAATAACTACCTCCGCGGCGTACCAGCATTTCCAGCCGGCCAGTGATAGGCGCTTCAAAAGGTCGACCTCGTTAAAAAATATGGGAAAGGCCAAATCAAAGGGAGCGGTAGCGGGGCCTACCGATTCAAGGGCCTTCCGCCGGAAGAGTAGAAATGTACCCATGGGCTGAGGGGCCCACTGGCTTACTGCGTAGTCAAACGAGGGTAAGCGGTACGACCCCCAAATACTGCGTGGGAAAAGGGTATCGATATGAGAAATATTGCCGATAATTCCTAAGACCGTCGGAAATCCACGGACGCTGGCTTGCGTCTTGCCATCCATCCCTACCAACCTTGCGCCGAGTGCGCCCGCCTCTGGGTGCGCTTTAAGTTCATGAATCGCCCGGTCCAATGAACCTGCACGAATGACGGTATCGGGGTTGAGGGTAAGAAGGTAATCACCAGTTGCCATGGAGAAGGCGAGATTGTTGCCGGAAGCATAACCCAAGTTCGAGTCAGCCCTGACGAGCTGAACTTCGGGGAAAAGTGAGGCAACACTCTCGGCCGATCCGTCCGTAGATTGATTGTCGACCACGATGACTTCGTGTTCTTGAGTGGGGGGGAATTGGCGCAGAGAGTCCAGGCAATGCAGGAGTTCTTCGCGGCTATTCCAGTTCACGATTAGAACACTCAGCATGGCGGTGGGCAGAGGGTACCCGCCTGGCCTGGTTGACTTTCCAGCTCCAAACGGGTATCGTAGTAGGGTCAGGAAAAGGGCCTTTTGGGGCCCGTATTCTTTCCAGGCGCCAGAGGAGGAGAACTATAGATTTGAAAATAACCACCTTATGGGCCTGCTTGCTAGTCTTAGTGAGCGCCGCATTCGCAAACACACATAAAGTTCAATCCGGGG
>JADZDX010000019.1 GCA_020850835.1 Fimbriimonadaceae bacterium | reverse complement strand
GGCGGCGGCATGGGGCTCGCCAAGATACTTGAGAGTAACTTGGCTGACTCACTCTATCGGCGAGAGGCTGCCCGCCTCATGGCCGATCCAACCCAAGAAAAACCATGAAAACCCGAGAACTACAACGCGTCTGGTGGGATTGGCTGAGCACGGCCGAGCGTTTGAACCGCTCCTTGGCCGAGCAGCAGGCCGCCCTCACGGTGCGGGATACCAATCGAATCGAGGCCATTCAGCCCGAAATCGAATCCATGATGGCGCTACTCAACGAGATAGATCAAAACGCCGTGGCCATGACGAGGCAGCTGGCCGAAAAGTTGGAGACACAGCCAACTCTTCGAAGCATCGTCGCGGCGCTTCCCGAAGCCGAAGCACGACAATTTGACGCTCTGGCCAACCGCTTACGCGTTGTTGGTAACAACCTTCAAGAGCGAATCGAACGAAATCGGCTCCTCATTGAGAATGAGCTGACCTATGTCGGTGGAAGCCTTTTCCTCATTGCGAAGGCCGCCCAGGAGCAAGAGGGAGACTTTGCGACTTCGACGCCGGGGCCTGTACTCGTAAACCAGGTGGCCTAACATGCCCGGCACTTTCCACGGCATCAATATTGCGAGTAGCGCCCTTCGTGCCTTTCAGAGGGCGATGGAAACAACGGGGCACAACCTCGCCAATGTCAACACCCGCGGCTACTCGCGCCAACGTGTAGATAATGTTGCATTTGAGCCCATGGCCCTATGGTCGGGGAGAATGTTCTCCCTGGGGACGGGTGTTCAAATCGAATCCATCACTCGCGCTCGAGAGATGTTCTTGGAGAATCGCTTCCAAGGCGCGAGCGGTGACGTTAACCGTTACAACACATATGCGCAGGGCCTGCAACAGTTGGAATCTGTTTATCGCGAACCCGACGCCGGCATATCCAGTGCAATGAACCAAATGTTCGATGCGTTCAGCGGTCTGGCCTCCAACCCGAATGACCCGACGGCCCGCACAACCGTCCGAAACAGCGCCAGCCTGTTCGCTCAGCGCGTTCGGACAGCTTACTCGGACATGACCGAAATGCACGACCAAGTCACCCTAGGGATCACAGAGACATTCCGACAGATCAACCAGATGGGTGAACAAATTGCGACTCTGAATGAGCAAATACGTGCGGCGACGGTCGGTGGTGGATCACCCAACGACCTGCTTGACCAACGCGACCTACTGATTCGAGATCTGAGCCAGCTCTCCAATGTTCGCACAAGCACACAACCAGACGGTACAACAAATGTGTTTATCAGCAACTTCCCGCTGGTGACTAGCGATCACTTTCGGAGTTTCCCGACCACATACGATGCTGCCACGATGACCGTTGCCGATGGTAGCACCACCTATCCCGTTCGGGGCGGCGTCCTGATGGGCCAGATGCAGACCCTCAACCGCATCGCAAAATCGCAGGCTGAACTCGATACTCTCGCCAACACCATGCGGTCGCAGTTCAACGTTCTTCACCATACCGGCATGGACGCGGCTGGGAATGCGGGGGGCGACTTCTTCAACGACGGTCAAACAGGCGCGATCAACTTTGATCTCGATGCCGCCATCAGCAGCGATCCTAGCAAGATCTTCGCCGGAACGACAGGCTATGACGGCGACGGCGGACTGGCCCTTGCGATGAGCCAACTCCGTGCCCAAAAGCTTACCGACCTCGGTGACCGGACCTTCTCTGACTTCTACTCAGCAAGTGTCAGCGGTTTAGCTAATGACATTGGTCAGGCCAAAGCCCAGACCGAAACATTTGGATCTATCCTCGACCAGATTAGCGCACAAGCCGACAGCATCAGCGGTGTGAGCATTGATGAAGAGATGGCGGACCTGATGCGCTACCAAAGAAGTTACCAAGCAGCAGCCAGGGTTCTAACGATCTTGGATCAAACAACCGAAGATATTATCAATATGATGGCCCGGTAGTATCGCCGGCACTGAGGGACTATGCGCATTACGACTGGACAACTCTTTGAAAGTAACCGGAGAAACGTTCAGGCCAACTTCGCCGAGATGGCGAAGTGGCAGGCGCAGCTTGCCTCCGGTAAGCGTATGGAGATACTGAGCGACGACGCTCCGCAAAGCGCACTCCTGCTTCGGCAGAAGGGTATTCGATCCGCGATTGAGCAATACGATAGGAACTTACGGAATGCCACCGGATACCTTGGTCAAAGTGAAGTTGCCCTGACCGAAATCCAGTCCATCATGAATAAGGGCTACGAGATCGCTATTCAGGGCGCGACAAGCAGCCTAGATCAGGCCGCTCGTCTCTCGCTTGCAGACCAAGTCACTCAAATGCAGCAACGCATGAAGGACCTTGCAAACGCCCGCGGAAATGAAGGCCAATACCTCTTTGGGGGGATGTCAAACACCTCTGCCCCTTACCTACTATCGGGCAGCACGCTTACCTACGTGGGCGATACCGGCGATATCCGGGTCGAGACTTCGCCGGGGCAGACCATGAAGGTCAACATTACTGGCGGCGAAGACTTCACAAACGCTTATGCGGCTCTTGAAAGCCTCAAGAGCAACCTAATTGGTGGCCAACCTGGGGTGATCTCGGGAACCAACGTGGGTGAGCTTCAGACCCAGTCAGCACGATTTAGCCAACTCCGCGCGGAAGTCGGAGTTGCCATGCAGCAGGTGACCAGCCTAAAGAGCGGAAACCAGCGGCGTATGGACGAACTCACGGAAGGGATCAGCAATATCGAGGACGTGGACGTTACCGTTGCCGTTACCGAGCTAAGCCGAGCGCAAACCGCGTATCAGGCAGCTTTGGCGGTCAGCGCAAACGGGTTTAGCCTCAGTTTGATGGACTACCTCCGATGACGATCAATCAATCTTTAACCACTCGCTTTGGAACAATCGAGTTTGAAGCGCTTGACATTGTGACGATGAGCGACGGGGTACTCGGTTTTGCCCAATGCACCGAGTTTCTCATCCTGCAACATAAGGAGGGCTCTCCCTTCCGGTGGTTCCAATGTATTAACGCTCCTGAAGTAGCGTTTCTCGTCGTGGAACCCACTCACTTCATAAAGGATTACGTTCTGCAAGTTCATCCCAGCCAGCTAGAGACCATTGGTCTCACCGACCCAACAGCTGCGCTGGTCTATACTATCGTAACCATACCGAGGGGGAATCCCGAGGGAATGACGCTAAACTTGGCGGGCCCCATTGTGATCAATGCCGCAAACCGTCAGGCGAAGCAACTGGTGCTTGATGACCCGAGGTGGCCATTAAAGTATTCGGTCATTCCACCGGACGCGAAAGCCGCGTAACCTGAGGGACGGCCAAGGAGGGCAATCCAAAATGCTGGTTCTGACACGAAAGGTCAATCAAAGCATCATCATCGGTGATGAGGTTGAGGTCGTCGTCCTCGAGGTTCGGGGCGAGCAGGTACGCATTGGGATAAAAGCTCCCAAGACAGTCGGTGTTCATCGCAAAGAGATCTATGACCAGATCAAGGATGAGAATGTGCTGGCCTCCGAGATCAGTCCCGAAGATATCCCCGACTGATTCCGTCAACTAGCGTCGCGCGGCGACGAGCATATTTCGCCACTTCGGATTGCGGAGATCATCCGTTGCAACCCCGTGATTATTCACGCTTGAGTGGACGAAAAAGCCATTGCCGAGGTACAGGCCGGTATGCCCAATCTTCCCGCGCTTTCGATCCCAGAAGTAAAGCCTATCGCCCGCCTGCAGGTCCTCTAATCGCTCGATTTTAAGTCCAACCTTTGCCTGCTCCGCCGCGGTACGGGGCAGTTTTTCCCCGATCTTCCCGAACAGTTGTTGGACGAATCCGCTGCAATCAATTCCGTTGTTCAGGCTGTTTCCGCCCCAGACATAGGGAGTACCCGTGTAGCGAAGCCCGTACTGGGCAATTTGGGCCTTGGCGTCGCTACCGCTAGAAACTGAAGAACCACTTCGAGAGACCGAGCTACCCGTTGCACGACCACTGGTTGGCACTGTTGCCGCCGAAGTCACATTGTATGGAAGCACCGCCAGCTTGGACGTTCGTATATAGCCAAGACGTCCGTTCTCCATCACCACGGGGGTGTAGGTTCCAGTTGAAGAACGAACGATGAGATACTCGTATTGCTTTGCGCGATGGTAAACCCGGCTATTCGAAGTTGCCCGCGAGTAGATGGGCGTTGCATCCAGCGCCTGTCCCAATCGCCCAAGGACCTTGTCCTCGGCACAGACAAACGCAGGCATCGTTGCCAACGATAGAGCAACATAACGACCAAGAGTTCTCATAGACAGTGTCATTCTGGCACGCCCTTCAAGGGTTATAGACATTTTCGGCAGATCAAAGGGTTCGATTTAGGCCCGGACAAGCTCCAATGCCCGCAAAATCACCAAGCCGTCGGTGTTTCCCAGCCTCAAGCTGGCCGCCCGTTCTGGGTGCGGCATCATTCCCATAACGTTACCTCTTGGGCTGACAACGCCGGCAATGGAGTTCATTGATCCGTTCACATTCTCAACATATCGAAATGCCACCTGCCCTTCTCCTTCCACCCTTGTTAAGGTTTCTGCATCGGCAATAAAACGGCCCTCGCCGTGAGCGATAGGGATACGTAGGGTCTTCCCCTTCGCTTCACGAGTCCAACTCGAGTCCGATTCGGCCGTCAGCAACACATCTTGGCAAAGGAACTTCTCGTGCTCGTTCTGCAAGAGGGCACCGGGCAGCAGGCCAGCCTCAGTTAAAACTTGAAACCCGTTGCAAACACCGATGACGGGGCAACCCGCCTCCGCTAGGCGGCTGACTTCGCTCATGATGCGCGACCGCGCGGCCATCGCCCCACAGCGCAGATAGTCACCGTACGAAAAACCACCGGGCACAAACACGGCATCAAATCCATCTAGGCTCCCCGCATCATGCCAGACATATTCGGCTTTCAGACCCATGTCATTTAAGGCGTGAAAGGCGTCTTGATCGCAATTGCTGCCAGGAAACCGGATGACCGCGACCTTCATGCTATGACCTCATAGCGATAGTCCTCAATCACTGGATTCGCCAAGAGCTTGTCGCACATTTCCTTTATGCGGGTATCCGTCGCATCGGCTAACTGAACCTCGATCAACTTGCCGATCCGGACGCCCTGCACTTCGCTGTAGCCCAGCTTTTGCAATGACCCCGCTACGGTCCGCCCGGCCGAGTCCAAGAGTGAGGGCTTCAGGGTCACATAGATGCGCACAGTGGCCATGCCATAGTTTGGCAGAGGCAACGCGGAAATCGCCAATCACGTAAGCTGTTGATGATGCGACTTGGGATTTCTCTGCTCATCCTCTTGGTCACCCACCTCACCGCCGCGAAGACCGTACTCGTGACCCAGATATCATTTGCTGGTGCACCGGTGGGTACGAATACGACGACCATTGATGAAGGTGGACAGTTCTTAAGCAAAAGCGAGATCAAACTCGGTTCGCTTAGCCTGCAAGAAGAAGTCAGGTCCACCTTCACCAAGGGTCATTTCGGAGCCTTTGAAATGACGCATAAGCAAGGCGAGCGCAATGTGCAAGTCAGACTCAAGGGCCGAGAGGTTACGATCACGGAAGGCAAGTCAACCACGACCAAAACACTATCCCGCGAACCGAAGGCTTTCTTTGCAAACTTCCATCCCCAACTCGCCCGGACCCTAAGCGACTATAAGTCCGCCGCAGGCTCATCGGATACCGAAATATTCCTCCTGGATAATGTCACCTTTGTTAGCGCCAGCCTGTCCGTTCGCCCAAACCGGATCGTAAAGCAGAACGGTACACCATTTAGTGCCGACTTCTACGAGCTAAACCTTCAAGGACTTAAGATTGAACTCGGGATTGACCCTCGCAGTGGCTGGGTTCTCGGGATGAACGTCCCCAGTCAGCGGGGGAGCTACCTCCTCAACGGTGTGGAAGATCTATTCATTGATCCCCTGAGTAAGGTTCCTGAACTCAGCCAGCCGACTCATACGGCGGTCACCGAACCTTATGAGCTGAGTCAGATGCGCGACGGAACTCCCCTTCGCGCCACAGTGGTACGACCACGTGAACCCGGCAAGTACCCAGCAATCTTGGTTCGCACCCCCTATGGGCGCGCTGCGATGGCCGACTACTACGGGTCCATCTTTACACCCCGAGGCTATGTCGTCGTGGCTCAAGATGTCCGCGGCATGGGTGGCTCCCTGGGCGATTGGGATCCGTTCATGAACGAGCGAAAGGATGGATACGACACGGTTCAATGGGTCGCCAAACAGCCCTGGAGCGATGGCAATGTAGGAATGATCGGGGGAAGCTACGTCGGAATGGTTCAGTGGCAAGCCGCTGTCGAGCAGCCCCCAGCGCTCAAGTGCATCATCCCGCAGGTATCTCCGCCGGACCCCTTCTATAACATCCCCTTTGATCACGGCGCGTTTATGCTTCGTCCGAATGCTTGGTGGACCAAGATCGTTTCGAAAAAAGACACCGACATGTCAAGTGCCGGAGACCTGTCGGCGGACCCCAAAAAGTTCCTCGGCTTACCTCTCTCTACCATTGACAACGCCACGATCGGTTTTGACGTCCCATTCTGGGATCGGTGGCTGGCCCGGGATACTGCTGAAAGATGGGCCGGTGCAAACTACCAAGCCGACCTCTCAAGAGTAAAGATTCCCGTTCTCATGGTCAGCGGTTGGTGGGACGGTGACTTGGCGGGCACCACCATGAACTGGGACATCTTGCGCCGAGCAGGCCATGATCAACGCTGGCTAATCATGGGCCCATGGGTTCATGCCTTCAACACGAGCACGAAGGTTGCCGACGAAGACTATGGTTCAGAAGCTGTGGTTGAACTAGACTCGGTCTATCTTCGATTCTTCGACACTTTCCTAAAGGGTAAATCAGTACATTTCGAAGATCGGTCTCGGGCCCAAGTCTTTCTGACCGGTTCAAACGAATGGCGCGGGATGAATGATTACCCCCATAAGTTGGCCCAAGAGAAGCGACTAGTCCTCTCCAGCAAACGAGATGCCCGCAATGCCAGGAGCGATGGAACGCTAGGGGATGCACCCGGCATCGGCGAAAGTACGATCAGCTACGATCCAGCGGATGTCATCGCCAAGTCAAACTTGAACTCGGAATCCAGCTTGACCTTCAGGTTTGATGACCTACAGGGAGACGAACTCTTTTTCAAGACTGCCCCCATGACCCAACCGTTGGATATTGCCGGCCCGATCAGCCTAGAGTTTTCCTTCAAGTCTACAGCGCAAGATTGCGACTTCTATGCCTTTCTGGTGGACATTACTGAGAATGGCCTCCCGCGGTTAATCCAGCAAGGCGGGAAGATTCGGGCCAGTTACTTGCACAGCATGGACCAGAGGAAGCCCCTCGTCCCGGGCCAAATCTATCGCGCCAAGATCTCCCTTTGGGATGTTGCCCATGAGTTCAAGCCTGGGCATCGAATCGGGTTAATCATCTCCTGCAACCTTTTTCCCAACTTTGATCGGAATCTCGGGTACGCCGAGGCGCCTCTGACGGCAACTAGGATGCGCAAGAGCGTCCAGACCATCTTTCACAATCAGGACCACCCTGCCTTCCTTTCCTTTCAAGTTCTACCCCCGCTTGAATAGGTACCCTCAAGAATGATGAGCAATGCGATTGTCCTGTCCCGCGACTCCAACCAAGCCCTGGGAATAGGGCAATTCGCCATTGACTTCCTGGCCCATGGGACTCCCAGTCAAGCTGTATTGGAGCGAACGAGGCTGTTCCATACGGATTCCGTATTGTGCGGGTTAAGCGCTCTTGCCCTTGCAACGAACGCACCAACGCTGTTGCGCGAAGAAGCGCTGTCCTACCCAGCCGCCGACCCCGAAGCAAGCGCTTTCGTATTCGGAAGCAACCAGCAGGTCATGCCTGAGAAAGCGGTCGTTGCCAACTCAGCCGCCGTCCGCGAGTGGGACAGCAATGGAACCAACTTTGGCTATAACCCAGCCCTCGGTCATACAGCAGGCGAGTTTGGCCACAACGACTTCTATCCAGTCGTCATTGCCGCCTGTCAGCAGAAAGGGCTTGATGGGGCGACCGCCCTTCGAGCCATGGTCGCCCTTGATGAAATTCGAGGCCGGCTTGCCGAAGTATTCAGCCTCAAGACTTACAAGCTCGACCATGTCGTCCACGGAGCGATCGGCAGCGCGGCGGTATACGGAGCCCTGCTTGGGGCAACGGCGGAGCAGATTGAGATGGCAATCGGGATGTTCGTGGCCCACTACATTCCTTGGCGAGCGATTCGAGCAGGCAAGCAGCTCAGCGACAGCAAGGGCGCGAGCGCGGCAATCAGCACCGAAGCGGCAATCCTCTGTATGCGGCGAACGCTCAGGGGGTTCATCGGCCCCAGAGACATCTTCCGAAATCCCGAAGCCATCTGGCGCTTTTTTGAACCTACAACCTTGGGCGCTGAGCGTTGGAAGGAAAGCGGAGATTCGCCGTTTGATCTCCATCTGAGCCTCCAGGGTGATGATTTTAGCGTCATGGGGATGCACTTCAAGCTGGGCCTCTATGAGCACCAATCAGCTGGCGCCCTGCAGGGCCTCATCTCGCTTCTAAAGGATAATCCGGCCCTCCTAAAGGAAGGAGCCATTGAACGGATCGCCATCAAGGCCTACGAACCAGCATTCGGCATCATCGGGAACCCAATGAAGCGCGATCCGCGCACTCGTCAAAGCGCCGATCACTCTATGGTTTATATCGTCAGCTCACTGCTACGAAAGGCCCAAGAAAACCCCGATGCGATAACGCATGCCGAAAGTGAAAACGAGATATGGAAGGCCCTGATGCTAATGCCTCTCGACTTTCACGCGGATGCGATCTTTAATCCCGCCACCCGGACCCTGATGGAGAAGTTTGATTTTGAGCACGGCGGGCCGAACTATGACGCCAAATATCCAGATGGCATTCCCACCTCGATCACAATTCAATCTGGAGGCCAGCGATATGATAGCGGGCTAGTCATGTATCCAGCGGGGCATGCCCGAAACACCACTGCGGACTTGCGGGGAATCCTTGCCCATAAATTTGGACTCATGGGTGAGATCGCCTTTCCCGACGATGCTGATGTTTCCGCCCTCATTGATGGGCTTGAGAAGATTGAGACCATTAGCTCGTTCGACATGCCGGGCTACTACGACCTACCTATCGCAAACCGCCCCGGCTATGAGTAGGTCTAGTCTCGACTCAATTCTGCGATTTCGGCACTAAATCGCTCCTTGATCACTCGCCGCTTTACTTTCAGCGACGGGGTCAGTTCGCCGCCTTCTATGGTGAACGTGGCATTAATGAGCTTGTATCGCTTTAGCTTCTCAAAATTGGCAAGAGTTCCGTTCACACGGTGGACTTCCTTCTTGATCAGGCCCTTCACTGCGTCATCCTCTATTGCCGCCGCCGGGTCCTTAGGAGCGTTTGGTAAGGCTTGTCTCACCGCGGCAAAGTCGGGAATCACGAGCCCGCAAACATATTCCATTCCATCACCCAAGAGTACGGCTTCAGCAATATAGGGCGATTCCTTTAGCTTGTTTTCAATGGGCTGCGGGGCCACATTCTTGCCGTTTCCAAGCACCAAAAGGTCCTTCTTGCGATCGGTGATGACCCAATGCCCGCTGGGTAACTTCTCACCTATATCCCCCGTATGGAACCAACCATCGGCATCGATTGCCTCGGCGGAAGCTTCCGGAAGCTTGTAGTAACCCTTCATCACCCAGTGGCCGCGGATCAGAATCTCGCCGTCTTCGGCCGTTTTCATTTCCGCTCCGGGAAGGGGCATCCCCACCGTCCGGTATCGATTGTCCTCAATAGGATTGAAGCACATCCCGCTTGAGGTCTCAGTTAGTCCATAGCCCTGCAATACCAACACGCGGAAGGCGCCGAAGAACTCCGCCACCTGCGGCGGAAGCGCCGCCCCTCCACTCGCAAAGAACCGGAAGCAGCCTCCAAGTCTGGCCCTCACCTTTTCACCCACTAACTTGTCCGTGAGCCAAAAGAGCGGGGCGAATTCACCCTTGAATCGCCTCACACCTTGGGCCAAACCAAGGCGAAAAATCTTCTGTTGCAGAGGTCGCTGCTTGGCAACACCATCCAAGATTCGTCCGCGAAATGCTTCCAGGAAGCGCGGCACCGCACACATTACGGTGGGTCGAATCCGCAAGAAGTCGTTTGCGAGCGTCGCGTAAGACTGCATATAGCCAACCGTCGCTCCTACGCAGGTTGGTAAGAAGTGCCCATCCGTTCGCTCATATACATGGCTTAGGGGTAAGAAACTGAAGAACGTATCCTCATCCGAAATGGGGAATCCCTTGATAACGTTCTGTACGGCAAACACAAAGTTGTGGTGCGTTAAGATCACGCCCTTGGGGTTACCTGTGGTGCCGCTGGTATAGATGATAGTCGCCAAGTCATCCATCGACACTTGATCAAGCTGGCTCTGCTGCCATTCGGCGTCCGGCGTAGTGACCTCTGCCCGGGTCGAAATCTCGCTCAAGAGATATATCTGAATGCCCGGCAGACTTTCGAGCCGTTTCACCAACTCTTCCACCCCGCATAGGGCCACCTTTGCCCCCGAGTCCTGCGCGATGTACTGGGCTTGATCAGGCGGCAACGATGGATAAATCGGTACCGTCACGACCCCAATACTTTGAGCAGCCCAGTCTGCCAGGGCCCACTCAAAGGAGTTCTCACCGAATATGACCATGCGGTCCCCTTTCTGAAGGCCAAGTTCGCGCAAGATCACCGCATAACGACTTGTCGCTTCATATACTTCCGCGAACGATACATCCCGATGACCTCCATTTCCCGGAACGATGTGGGATGTTTTGCCTCCCCAATGGCGGCAGGAGAGCTGAAAGAGATGCCCAAGCGACCTTGCTTCGGCCAAATATTGCATGGCGTTCGTTTTACCTTGACGCCCCATCATGGAGTCCTTGGCCCTTCGGCAAACGGTAAGATCGGCGCGTGATCGTTCCGACGAAGCGATTCTGGTTCTTGGTGGCACTGGGCATTCCACTCGCCTTGGTCGGAATTGTTGTTTCGGGTTTTGAGCCCTTTGTGCTCCTCTACAATATCATCATTTTCGCCGGGCTAGTCCTTTCAAGATTCCTTACGCCCAGCCCGAAGGACTTGCGGGTTGCGCGCCTAACCGATGAGGTGCTGAGCGTCAACGCCGCGAACATTGTTGAGCTGGTTCTAGAGAATCAAGGCAGTACCACAATGAAGGGAAAGATCCTCGATGAATGTCCATCAGCGTTCATGAGCAGCTCCCGCGAGACCCAGATCAATCTCCAACCCGGTGAGACAACGGTCTTCCGCTATCAAGTTCGCCCCAAGGAACGCGGAGCCGAGGTGTTCCCCGCTACTTTCGTTAGGTTCATGGCCCCCCTTGGCTTATGCGAGGTGCAACATCGCCTAGCAACCCAGCAAGCGGTTGATGTCTACCCAAACATCAAAGCCCTTCAGGAATTCGACATCCTGAACCAGCGCGGCAAACTCTCACTCATGGGTGTGCGGCGTACGCGGTACCGTGGGCAGGGCACCGAGTTCGAAAGTCTACGCGAGTACGCCGACGATGACTTTCGCCGGATTGATTGGAAGACGACAGCCAGAAGGGGCAAGCTCGTCGTTCGCGATTACGAGGTTGAGCGTAATCAAGCTGTCTTTATCATGATTGATGCCTCACGCCATATGCTGAGCGAAGCCGCCGGACGCAGAAAACTTGACCATGTTCTAGACACCGCCCTCCTAGTGATGCATGCTGCAGACCGAGCTGGAGACCAAGTCGGCCTCATCGTTTTCGCCGAACGAGTGTTGAAGTTTGTCCCTCCGCGCCGCGGGCGGACTCATATCAACATGCTCTTGGATGGCATTCACGATCTGGCAGCTACACCGGTTGAAGCGAACTACCAAGCGGCGATGCAGACCTTTGCCAGCCGGTGGCCCCGCCGGGCCCTAGTCGTGCTCTTCTCGGATGTTGATGAACCCCGTGAAGCAAGGGTGCTCTTGCGGGCTATCAAACCCCTCCGAACACGCCACCTGTGGTTTCTCGCTAGGGTGATGGATCCTCGACTCAAAGAGTTGGGGCGACTACCCGTGCACTCGCCGTCCGACCTCTACACCGCCGGCGCCTATGAGTGGTACCGTCAGCGCCGTGACCAAGCCCGGGCCGAGCTCAATCTGACCGGGCTTCGACACATTGAGGCAGAACCCGAAGGCTTGGCGACCGCTCTCGTGAATGCCTATTGGCATGCCAAGCAAACGGGAGCACTTTAGTTCGCTGGTCGTCGGAAACTCCCAACTTACGGCAGTTCGCGCTTTATCTGCTTGGTAATTCGTGGGAGGCGTGTTAGACTAATCCTGATGAAGTCACTCGTCCTTCTGTCTTTCCTTACCATTGCCGGCTCGGTCGCGGCATCGTTTGACATGATGTACATCCCGGACACTGGCGGTTCCGTCGTGCATCGATTCGACCCGGTGAACCGCGTCTATCTCGGATCCATCAATGCACCTAGCCGAATGGCATCGGGTAATAATTCTTCATCTCGACTGGCACTTTGCGATACCGGGAGCTTGCCGTACTTTGTCAATGGCTATACGGGTGAGTTTCAAACCTCCACGACAGGAGCCGCTGCCCAAACCATCCACTTGAAGGCGGCCGGGAACGAGTTGCTGGCAAGTTCTGGAGCGGTCTTGCGTCGTTACGATCCGGTGAGCGCGGCGCAGATTTCCTCCGTCGGCGTTTCCGGCACCATGTTCGCCCAATCGATTGCCGAAATTGGCGGAAGCCGGATTGCGGTTCTCGGCACGACAGCTAATGGAATCACGCTCCAAACTTACTCGAGCACGCTCGGCTTCCTGTCGGAAACGCTTCTGATCTCTAGCGCCAGCGCGGCAAGCTCAGCCGCGCTTTCGAGCATGGCATTTGTAACGCTTGGAAGCGCGAGTCACGTCGTTTTCACCTATCGTAACAGCTCTAATCAGGTCTCTTTGGTTCGCGTAGCCATGACTGGTGGGATAACGCCAGGGGCGACATCGCAAGAGGTGCTCTCTGGGTTTAGCACAACTTCGGCCCTGACCACCACTAGCGTCATGGCGGGCCACGGCGGATCTTTTTTCATCGTAGGGCAAGGTACAACATCCACGATTTCGAGGGTTATCCAAGGCTACATTGTCCCCGGTATCGCCACCACCATCACTCAAAACTACACAACCACGGCATTCGTCGCTCCGGTGGGAGGTTATTGGAGCGGAAGCAATGTCGTTGCCCCAGAACCGGGCTCGATGATCGCAATGGGGGCCGGGATCCTAGGGCTATTGCGGCGAAGGCGAAGGGGCTGAAGCAGTTCCATTGCCAAGACGTGGCGGGGAAGCAACCCTGCGCGACAAAATAGAGCATCCCTGTCACTAACCGACTTGATACCCTTCGCAATTTGCGCGTCGCCAACATTGATAGCGCGCTTGCAACCGCGTTTGCATCACTCGTCAGCGGAGCCTATATCGTCAAGTTCATTCAACTTCTCGGGGGGAGTGATGCTTGGATCGGTGTATTCACCGCCATCCCCAGCCTGATCGGCCTGCTACAAATTCCTGGCGCAATTTGGGGACGACGATATCCCTATTACAAGCGCTTTGTGCTACCCGGCGGGCTCCTATGGCGTTTGCTGTATATCCCCCTTATTGGGGCCCCATTCTTACCCATTCCGGCCACGGTTAACCTATTTCTCGTTCTGGGCTGCGTTTGCTTCGCCTCCGTTGCCATCCAAATTGTGAGCCCCATTTACAATGACTGGCTTGCCGAGATGGTGCCCGCCAATTCACGAGGATGGTTCTTTAGCCGCCGCAATGCGATGCAGGCCGTAGTTGGCGCGATCGCATCGTTTGCCGGCGGCTTCATCCTGGACAGCTTCAGTAAGGCAGGCCTCGATCGTCAGGGCTTTGCCATTGTCTTTGGCTTGGGGATTGTCTTTGCTTTGGTCAGCCAACTCTACTTTAACCGCATGACCGAGTTGGTCCGCGAGAGCCCGATTCGCTCCACTCTGCGCGAGGGTATCCGCGCGATGGGCACCCCCTTTCAAGATCGCGAGTTTAGAAAGACCCTCATCTTCCTGTTTGCGTTTGTTTTCGCGACCGGCTTTGCCGGGAATCTGTTTGGGGCCTATGCCTTTGAGTCCCTTAAGATGAGCATGACCGCTCTCCAGTTCACGGCTATCTGTCACGCCGCCGGGAATGTCGCTTCGATTCGAATCTGGGGATTTCTTGGTGACAAGTACGGTAACAAGCCAGTCTTGGCGATCCTCACGGTGGGCATTGCAACGACCCCCCTCCCCTGGGTTTTCTGCCGTCCTGGCGACGATCTCTTCAACGCCGCTATTCTCGGGGCAGGCCATATTTTGGCGGGAATCTGCTGGGGCGGTATTTCCGTGTGCCAGTTCAATATCCTCCTCGCTACCGCTCGGGAAGACGACCGGGCAAACTATATCGGAGCGGGTATGGCCCTGCAGGCTTTGGTCGGGGCCCTAGCCCCCCTCCTCGGCGCAGTTTTTATGGCCCAGATGCGTCCGCTCGTCGGTGTGGCTCCAGCGTACCACTGGGTGTTCATCGTCACTATGATCATGCGGGCGCTGACCCTGCTGTTCCTCCAACCGGTACGCGAACATGGCTCAACGAGTATCCGGGGCACCCTGTCTGAGTTGTCACGGATTTCCCCCGGTGGTATTCGCGCAATGCGGACTCTTTCGCGCACGGACGACGATGTTGAACGGGGGCATGCCATCGCGACTGCTGGCCACACGCGCTTGGACCTCGCCCGCGATGAAGTCATCAAGGCCCTCCACGACCCAAGCCCCCGCGTTCGCCGCCAAGCATCCTCTGCCCTAGCCAAAATCGGAGGCGATGGGGCAGTTGAAGCCCTTCTCCATATCCTTCGCGAACATCCAGATCTCGTAGAGGAAGAGCCGATCGAGGCATTGGGGCGCTTGGGCGATGAAACGGCGGTGCCGGTCCTCGGGGGCTATCTGCGCTCACCTCGGCCCTTGGTTCGTCGGGCGGCCGCGCGGGCCCTGGGTCAGATTGGTGGCCGAGAGGGTGCGGAGCTTCTCCGCCATGCCGCCGCGGCGAAAGACGACCCAGACCTTCGCCGAGCTGCTTTGCAAGGACTTCGGTACCTTGAATATACGGATGCAGCGGAGGAAATCGCGGATGCCCTCCTTGATCCCCTGCCGAGCGTTCGAGTTGCCGCCGCCGAGGCGGTCAGCGAAATGGAGCTTCGCCAAGCCGCCCAATGCCTGCGTGAAGGTATCCGCCTTTACCATGACGAGGGCGGCAGCGAGTTGGCGTATGCCTTGGGGTGCGTGGGTGAAGAAAGTGATATTCCCCTCATTCTGCAAGAGGCGGAGCGGGGCGAAAGCATGATCACTCGCCGAAGGTGCCTCCTAGGCATTGCCCGACTACTCGGCGTGGAACCTGACGTGTACCGCCTACTTCTGTTGGAAGGAATGGCCCGTGATGCGGCCCTCTTGCAGCACCTCGCCCCTCGCATCAAGAAGGACCGGAAGCTAGCAACCGCGGTTGAAGCGTTCGCGCGCGAAGAGGAGGCGAAGGCGCTTCATAATTTGCGGTCCCGAGGAGGTGCCTTTGACATGATGGCCGAACGGCCAGTAGAAGAGCTGTTCTTGGTGGCGGCCTGCGCCGCCACCAAGTAACGCTCGCTTACTTTTCTAGTTCAGCGATGACATCCTGCAACTCAGGGTTGTCAGAGGCAACTTGCTTCAGCATCGCCGCAATGTGCTCCGCCTCATCGGTCTTGCCCAAGCGCTTTGCCGCCAAGCCGTAATTGATGACGATCGGCAGAGAGTTGGGGATGGTCTGCAAGCCAAAGCGCATCGCATTATATTGCTCTTCGTGCTTACCTTGAGGCCCGAGCGCATTGGCCAACTCGGCGAACCCGAGCTCGTTGCCGGGGAACAGTTGGATCAACCGATTTGCTGCCTCCTCCGCTTCGCGATGGTCGTTCGTGCGGTTGAGAGCCGCAGCATAAAGGGCCCACATTTTCCAATAGTCAGCGAGCCAATTGCGCATGGGGCGGAGAATCTTGACGGCCCCTTCAAAGTCATTGGCATTCATCTTCTCTTGAGCCTGTGAGACACTCTCAACGCGTTTTGGTTGTTCAAGTTCGACCAACCAAGCTAGGGTCTGGGCCCGAGTATTGGGGTCAGGGTTCGCACCGAGCACGTCACGAAGAACTTTAGGGACCTCAAAGGTTCGTCCCGCGGCTTGGAGGGTCTGCGCGTACTCGACCAGCACCTGCACATCCTGAGGCGCCATCTCAATGACATCCTCGTAGTAGTCCATGGCCTTGTCAAATTCCTGCACGTGAGACAGAGCGGGCGCGTAAGCACGCTTAATGACTAGCGGCTCCTTGGCCTTCTCCAAGCCTTCATCGAAAGCCCGAAGGGCCTCCGCTTCATTACCAGCAGCGACTAGCGATGCGCCATAGTGGGCCCATGCATGAGAGTTCTCAGGATTAGCTTCAACAACTTCGCGCCATAGCATCGGGACTTCATGAGCCCGACCTTGGCTGGCAATGACTTGAGCCAAGAATCCCATGCTGGGCTTATCCGCTGGCTCAAGATCAACCGCCTTCTGGAAGCTTGTTTCAGCCTCCGCTACTTGACCCATGGCATTCTGAGCGACCCCCATTCGAGTATAGATGGCTGGTTCATCTCCATCCAACTTGAGCGCTTCCTCTAGAAGCTCGAGGGACTTGGCAGGATTATTGGTCGCTTGGTAATACTCGGCCAGTACCACCCGGGCCCGAATATCATCGGGGGCCGTTTGAATAGCCTTATTGAGAGCCCCCTCAAGGTCGTCTGAGCTACCAACCCGTAATTGGGTGCAAGCGCGACACAAGTTTAACAAAGTGGCGTAGGGAGCTTCCCAGTCCTTGTCCAGTTCGATTGCCTTCCCTAGAGCGTCGTAGGCAAACTTTGGGTTGAATTCGTTGATGACCTGACCCTGAGTTTTTTCGATGTACTGGAGGGCGTCATAGCCTTCAATGAACTGAAGAAAGGCTTCACTACTGGTAGTGCCAAAGAGTTCATCGTCCGTTTGAGCTTCGGCCGGGAGCATCACCTCCGCCCGAGCACAAAGCTCTTCAATAATGGTGCGCATGGGTGAAAAAACTCCATCCTTATCGAAGCTGAACGTCTCCTCAGTTACGGGCTCATCCGTTCCCTTCGCAAAAATCCGGTAAGTAAGCTTGAGTTGCCCGTTGCTCTCCACCAGCAGGCCGTCCATCGCCGCATCGGCATTGGTCTGATCAAACAATTGCTTGACCATCTCGATTTCGTTCAGGCCTTCGCTGGGGTTAACGTTGGCGTACTTTGCCGGCTGTTCTTCACTGACCTGCATGAGGTAGTTCACTGAATGCACCTCCGCTTGAGTTCGGGCACGCACAACTTCGGCCGCAAAGTTGGCGAATTGGCGAGCCAACGTTGGCCGGGTATCCGGTCCGGCATTAAAAGGCAAAACAGCAACACTCATAGCTGGGAAAGTGTACCTTTTGAGGTGAGTTTGAGTCCTTACCTAAGGACTACACGGCTCCGGCAAAGTCGAGGACGACCTTGCCCGCTTCGCCCTTCTCAAGCGTCTCCATCGCGGCCTGCACTTCTCCATAGGCCATACGGTGAGTAACGACGGGCGTTACATCGAGGTTCTTTTCGGTCAACAACCAGATCATCTGATCCCAAGTCTCCGGGAGGCGGCGCCCTACGATGCCCTGCAGATCAATGCCTTTCATGATTAGGTGATTGAGCTCAAGAGTCTGACGAGCCTCCTGATACAAGCCAAGCAGGCTGATGCGCCCGCCCGGACGGGTATGTTCAATAGCGAGCGGGAGCGCACTTGGGTGGCCACTCATTTCCAAGGTCGCATCAACGCCCCCAGGCGCTAGGGTCCGCAACTCTTGGCCGATATCGAGCAGAGTCGGGTCAAGGACGGCATCCGCCCCTAACTGCTCTGCCAATTGCTTTCGATATGGTCGAATTTCTGTCGTAATGACTCTGTGAGCCCCAAGTGCCTTACAAATAGCAACAGCAAACAGGCCGATCGGGCCCATACCGGTGATGAGGATCGTGCCGTCAGCCACGGGCCCGGCCATGACCGTATGGACAGCATTGCCTAAGGCATCTAGCATGCTGGCGACACTTTCAGGCACCTCGGCCGGAGTCTTTCGCGCATTCTCCGACGGAATGACGGCAAAGCCACCAAAGCCTCCGTCAACATCAATCCCCAGCAAACGAGTATTGACGCAAACATGGGCCTGCCCGCTCAGGCATTGGCGGCACTGACCGCAAACGATGTGGCTTTCGCTGCTGACGAACTCGCCAATGCGACTCGCGCTGACTCCTTCACCCACCTCAATAATCTCGCCGCAAAACTCATGGCCAATAATCCGGGGCGGGTGAATGCGCTCTTGGCTAAATGCATCCCAATGGTAGATGTGGAGGTCGGTACCACAAACGGAGCCGCTGATGACACGAACTTTAACATGCCCGGGGCGAATTGCCGGCTCAGGTGCTTCGATGACATGGATGCCAGGCTCGGGGCGTAATTTCGCGATGGCGAACACGCTGGAGATTGTACCGGTTCACTTTCTTGACCTACACACCCAAGGTCACCAGGGCTCCACCGCCGGCAACTGGGTTTGAATCGGTCCCTTTGCCAAAGCGCGGGCAATCCCGCCTTCATCCGCCTTGAATGGCGTCAGCCCTAGCGCAATGAGCGCCTTGGTACCAGGGGCCTCGGACTCGTGCACCAGGAGCCTGGTGAGGCAACGGCGATGGGCTTCGATGGCCCCATGCCAGGTACCGCCAGCTCGGAATCGAGGATCGAAAACTAGGGCAAACGCGCCCATGGCGTAAATCAGGGCATTGCGCTCCATGAAGGCAGCCGCCCCCGGGACCAAACCATCTGGGTTAATCGAAAGATATGCAGCAGGTGGAATGGTGGAGCACGATCGAGCGCCCGGTGGGAGATGACCAATAGCTGGCAAGATACCAAGCAAGGGTGCGCCGCTGCGCTGGGCTGCCTTGGCGGCAAGGCGATCCACGCCTCTTGCGCCACCGCTCACGATGCCATAACCCATCTGGGCAACCTGCATGACACTCGTTTCGACCGCCTGATGCAAAAACTTGGACGGTTCGCGTGTCCCAACGACGGCGACGAACTTGGTCGGAGATGGAGGTGCCCCCTCCAACCAGAGCGCGGGCGGAGCCCCGCAGCCGAGCCGACGCCATTGAGAAGGGTAGGCCTCATTAGCTACCGTTATCACGCGGCCGCCCTCTGTCAGGCAGTGGGCGGCCTCCCATAGGCCACCATCTCCTACTCGGCCAGCTTCTTCCTCCAAGGATGCCTCCCGCAAGCATTCCGCAACTTCCTCCCGTGAGGCAACGGCGGCGGCCCGCATTGCCCCGAGCACTAAGGGCCACCGCCTCGCGGAACAAGGCCTCCCACGTAGCCCTCGCAGGTACAAGGCGGTCATCCCTGTATTTAACACTTGCATGACAGTGTTAAGTATATGCGCTTTAAACTATCCCCGTCAAGACACATCTAATGATAAAATCCGCGAATGCTCAAACACCCTGATCTCACGCTGAACCGCATCCTGCGAGTTCATCAACAGCTCATTCAGGACCAGTTGATCGGGGAGCGTCGGGAATGGGACGTAGAAATGCTCAACCAACCTTGCGCTACTGAAAAGGAAGCGAGGGAGGCTAAGGGATGGAAGGCAGTTCGGCCAGGATATCAATATGGCCCTGCCTACCGGGTCTTCTGGTTCCGAGTTCGGGGCACCATCCCCAAAGAGTGGCGCGGCCTTGAAGTCGTGATGGAGGCCAAAACGGGGGGTGAGCGCACAGTTTGGAAAGACAATTCACCCGAGCGCGGCATTGATGGACAACATGCCTTATACCGACTCACAGACAGGGCCAAGGGCGGAGAAGAGTTCGAACTCTACATTCATACCCACACCGGTAACCCTCAGGTTCGCCTGATCGGCGACACGCCAGAGCGAGAACCCTTGACCGAGACCTTTCGCGGGGTCACCATTGCTCCCGTACGTAGCGATCTTGTGCCCCTCCACTACGATTTCCTGTTCTGCGTAGATCTCCTTAAGGCCATCCCCAAAGACGAGCCCGGCACCGCTACCCTGCTTCGAGCCCTAAACCAGGCCTGCAACCAGTTCATCGGGCCAGAATCCATCTCAGGATGCCGAAAGCTCATTCGAGATGCCCTAGGTTCATTGAATACGGAGATGAAGCACCAAGTAACGGCCGTAGGGCATGCCCACTTGGATACGGCTTGGTTATGGCCCCTGCAGATCACCCACTATAAGATGGCTCATACGACGGCTAATCAGCTCTACTTAATGGAGCGCTACCCGGACTACGTGTTTGCTCATTCGCAAGCCAGCCAGTATGAGTGGCTTGAGCACGAGTATCCCGAATTGTTCAAAAGAGTCAAGGCCGCGATCAAGAAGGGACAGTGGGAAGTCGTGGGCAGTATGTGGGTTGAGGCCGATTGCAACATCACCGGGGGAGAATCCTTAGTACGGCAGTTCTTGTACGGTAGGCGGTACTTCCGAAACAAGTTGGGCGTTACCACCGATGATATGTGGCTACCGGATGTCTTCGGATATGCCGCCGCACTACCCCAAATTCTTCAGAAGTTCGGCATCAAATACTTCCTCACCCAAAAGATTAGCTGGAACCAAACCAACCAATTCCCTCACAACACCTTTTGGTGGCAGGGCATTGACGGAACGAAAATCTGGGCGCATTTCCCTCCCGCCGATACCTATGTGGGCTCGGGGGAACCGGCGCAGATCATTGAGAGTGTTCACAAGCACAAGGATCAAGCCCGCAGCGACCAAAGCCTCTACCTAT
>JADZDX010000018.1 GCA_020850835.1 Fimbriimonadaceae bacterium | reverse complement strand
TAAGCATAGTACTTGTCCTTTTGTTTGCGAGCTTCGTGCTCTTTAACATTTGGAAAGCAAAGACCAAGGGGGACAAAGTTTATGTTCGCCGCATTGCTGGCTTGAATGCCATTGACGAAGCCATTGGGCGGGCAACAGAAATGGGCAGACCGGTGCTCATGGTGCCCGGCCTAGGGACGTTGGACGCCATCGCCGTTCAAGCGCTAAATATCTTTGGTCACGTAAGCGCGACGGCGGCTCATTTTGCGACTCCCATTCGACTCTGCTGTGGCGATGCCGCGGTGTACACAGTGGCGCAGGAAATCATCAGTGAAGTCTATCAGCGAGAGGGCTTGAGTGACCGATACGATCAAGATTCGGTTCGGTTTATTTCGGATCGCCAGTTTGCGTTTGCGACCGGTGTTTCGGGACTGATCCACCGCGAGAAGGTGGCGGCCGCGTTCCTTCTGGGAACCTTCTACGCGGAGGCCCTTATCTTCGCTGAGACCGCCAATTCCATTGGGGCTATTCAGGTGGCGGGCTCAACATCGAACACGCAAACGCCATTCTTTATCGCCGCTTGCGACTACGTTCTCATTGGTGACGAGTTCTATGCAGCTTCGGCCTACCTGAGCCGAGAACCCGTTCTAACGGGTGCTCTCGTCGGACAAGACTGGATCAAGATGAGCATGATGGCCATGGTATTAGTCGGTTCATTGGCGAATAGTTTTGAACTCACAACGCAGAAGCAGACTTCAGAGGAGGTTGAGCGAGTGGAGCCCCTGACGACGGATCCGAGCAAGTCGCCGGGTACATCCGTGTTCATTGATAAGAAGCCGCTTGATGCTCCTCGAACCAAGACGTTACGCGAGACTTGGCCAAGCCGGCTGTTTAACCAGAAGACGGCACCAACTCCTCAACGTGAGAAAGCGCCTGCACCGGCCGGAGGTGGTAAGTAGTGCTTTCATTGCTGGCCCAGTTCTCGGCCCCTGGTTATTCACCTGAGGTGTTCCGGAATGTATGGATCACCCTGATCGTCGGTTTTATCTGTGTGGCCGCTCTTTCGTTCGCACCGACAAAGCTACGAAGGCCGATTGTGTGGGTCGCAACCTTCCTCGCCGGACTTTACTACATCCTGATTTGGCTGTGGCCAACCCCCGTGAACTTGGCGGAAACCGATCAGCCCCTCGGTGGAGTTGAGGCGACCGGGCGGTGGTTGACTAATGCCCAGTCGGGCGTGAGCAGCATCACACAAACGCTGACCGCCCTGCTCTTGGGCCTGGGTGTGTTTTCGGTGTTGCGGCTCCATACAAACAAACTGATGAAGAAGCAAAAGGACTGGGCCTTCAGCCTAGTCTTGCTCCTGAGCATGTTCACGATGATTGCCGTTGCCTACACGGACTACTATCAAAACCAGAACAATCCAAAGCTCGTGGATCAGGCCAATTGGGGTTTCTTCCAATATGCGAAGGACTTTCTGTTCGATGGTATGTTGCAAGCGATGGATGCCGCAATGTTTAGTAGCATTGCCTTCTTCATCTTGTTTGCTGCTTATCGAGCTTTCCGAATTCGCTCCGTTGAATCCACAGTCCTTCTCGGAACCGCCCTCATCGTTATGCTTTCGCTCATGGGTCTTGCGGAGTACTACCTTTCCAAAGGCGTGATTGACAGAATAACTGGCGGGAACCCTGGGCACTTTATGAACAACTTTGCGCTGGCCGAGATCAGCCGATGGATTGAAACCAACGTCCAAGGGCCAGGCATCATGGCCCTCGGTTGGGGAATTGGTATTGGTGCGTTGAGTATGGGGCTCCGGCTATGGCTGAGCCTTGAAAAGTCGGGAGGTAACTAATGGAGAAGTTACTTAATATCAATCGTTATCTGATGTACATGCTGTTGGCACTTGCCGTGTCAATCCCGTTCTTCTTGCCATCATCGTGTACGATTATTCCGACCCTCACGAAAGCCAGCACACAGGATCTCTACATCAACCTGATGCAGTTGCCCGAGGGGAGTACGGTTCTCATTGAGTCCGACTGGACGGTGAGCACGCGCGGCGAAAGCGCCGGGCAGTTTGAGGCTTTTCTCAAGATTGCAAGGTTCCGGAACCTAAAGTTCGTTCTTCTCAGTGGCGGCGACGCCCAAGCGCCGCAGGTAGCCTTGAATTCCATTGCTAGACTCAATGGCCAATTCAAGGCTGCAGGTCTACCTGAACTGAAGCCATGGGACGACTATGTTGCCTTGGGGCTGTTTACCGACCCCGCCTCCATGTGGCAGTCGGTCACCACAAACTTTCGCCAAGCCTTTGCCAGTAAAACGGCATTTGACCCGGCGGCTGGTCAGCAACGAAGCGTGTACGAGTCTCCGGTCCTAAAAAATATCAAGTCGAATAAGGACCTCGGCATGGTCGTGATCGTCACCGCTTCGGCAAGCCTTGACATCATGGTTCAGCGTATGTCCGGTAAGGGCACGAAGATTGGCCAGATGGTCACTGGCGTCATGGCCCCTGAGTCCCTCATCTACTACAACAGCGGTCAAGTGGCTGGGCAGTCAGGGGGATTGCGTGGCGTGGTAGAGATGGAGACGATGATGGCTCGTGGAGTGAATTACAGCGCCGACGGTAAGGAGCCGTTTGTGAAAGCCCCCCAGTTTTCGGGGAAGATTCCTCCACTGCCGGAGTCCTTGAAACCGCTTGATCGAGGAATGAGTTACTTTGCATCGCTTCACGCCGCCCTGGTCCTCATGATTGCGGCCGTTGTCCTTGGAAATGTTGGCTTGCTTATGCAAAAGAAGAAAGGAGGCTCTAAGTGAGTTTCGAATTCGCCAAGGTCACCGTCGGGGTGATCGCCACCCTAGCTCTCTACAGTGTTCTGTACCGTGAGAACAAGTTTTACCGGTTGGTTGAACACATTTACATCGGTCTTGCGGTTGGCTTTTCCATCTACGCGCTTTGGAAGGAAACATTGGAAGCGAATTGGTGGAATGTGATGGTCGGAAAGACCGCAGTTGCCGCAACGGCAACGGCGCCAGCTCAACCCGCGACACCTGGGTTCTACTTGTTCGCGCTCTTGATCCCGGTCGGGTTGCTTGGATACACCGTATTCAGTAAGCGGCATAATTGGATGAGCCGAATCCCCATCGGCATCATTTTGGGCTTCTGGGGCGGACAACAACTTCAGGTCTTCTGGCAAACCTACGGCCCTCAGCTGCAGAAGGCGATGAAGCCGATTCTGCCGACAACGACGAACTCAGTCTTCATGCCTAGTTCGGTTGCCCTGAGCCCAGCCGACACGACCTCAATGTCCACAGCGACGGGCTTGACCCCGGATGCCTTGACGGCTCTGTCGCAGAACTTCCGCATGAGCACAGATGGAGTGCTTGAGTTTGCCAAGCAACATAGCGTCTCCGTGGACAGCGTCCAAGGCGCCATGGCGGCAATGTCGGCCAAGGTGGGGCAGGAGGTCTACATGAGCCAAGCGGTCAGCAATATCATCTTCCTGATCACGTTGCTGAGCGTCTTGACCTACTTCCTCTTCAGCTTTGAGCAAAAGGGTAAGTTCATCAACGGCTTCACTAAATTAGGTCGCTGGCTCCTGATGGTTGGCTTTGGCGCGATGTTCGGGAGTACGGTGATGGGGCGATTCGCTTTGCTGATTGACCGTATGTACTTCGTCGTGGTGGAGTTCTTGCGTGATGGTTTGTTCAAGGGGATGGGCGGATAGCCGCCCCCTTGAACTAGACGCTTTCGCGAAAGACTTGAGCGGCAAAGGCGGCTTGCTCGTCGCTCACATCGTAGTGGAAAACGCAGCGAATGCGGTGAGGGCCAAAGGCCATGCAAAGTACCCCTCGTTCGCCAACCTTGGCGCAAAGCTCCGAGGCCGCCCGTTGGGTGTCAATCATCACGAAGTTCGTTTGTGCCTGAGCATCAAGACCGGGTGCGCCCGCAAGCTCCGCTGCAAACTTGACCGCCCGTTGGTGGTCTTCACCAAGCCGAGGGCGAACGGACTGCAGTCCGACCAAGCCCGCCGCCGCCAAAAGCCCCGCTTGCCTCATCCCCCCGCCGAGGCGCTTGCGCCATCGGCGGGCCTTCTGGATGAAAGCCAGGGGGCCGCAAAGGACCGAACCCACGGGAGCTCCAAGGGCCTTGCTAAGGCAGAAATTGACCGAATCAAATGAGCCGGCCATCGCTGCGGGTTCGCACCCAAGATCGGCGCACGCGTTAAACATTCGAGCGCCGTCAAGGTGTAGCCAGACACCGTGGCGATTGGCGATGTCACGATAGCTCTCAAGATAATCGAGCGGAACCACCGCCCCACCGGCACGGTTGTGGGTGTTTTCAATGCCGATAAACGTAGTGCCGGGGGTATGAAGGCTCGTCACTTGGATGCGCTTCTCGATCTCAGCCGGAGACATGATGCCATTGACGGAGGGACACGTGCGGGTCGTCACCTGACCAATGACCCCTGGCCCGCCAACTTCGTAATACAGCATGTGCGCCTCCTCTTCAAAGAGTGCGCAATCACCTCGTTCTGTCGCGGACGCCAAGGCAATTTGATTTCCCATGGTCCCGCTGGGGACGAATACCGCCGCATCCTTACCCAGCAACTCGCACGAGACTCGCTCCAGTTCCATAACGGTTGGGTCATCACCCAGTACGTCGTCCCCAAGGGCGGCGGCCCGCATGGCTTCCCACATCTCGGCGGTTGGCTTGGTGACAGTATCGCTTCGGAGGTCAACGATCATTGGTTTGCCTTGCTAAACAGGGAAGGAGTCGGGCCAACATGCAACCGCTCTAGGCCCTCGTAAGCGACCTTGGCAAGGGCCTCCATGTTTACGCAGTCCTCGCGATTATAAGCAATGAGAAGTTCAAGGGCATTAGAATCGCCTCTCAGATAGCGCCGCCACAGCCAAATTGCATCTCTCCCGGTAAGGCCATCGGTTTCCGGTGCCCGCACAACACCGATTTGCTTTTCTATTTTCTTCAGCCCCCCTCGATATCCAAGCCGCTTGAGCGGAATCATCACATCAAGGTGGATATGATCGAACAGGATATCTCTAAACCGGCGCTGGAGAACCGGGATGTCAAACTGTAGCCCATTGAAGGTGACCAGCATTGAGTAGTTTGTAATCAAGTCGCGGAACGATTCCAAGTCTTGACCTTTGATGAGGGCGACAAAGTGCTGACCATCATAGGCACCGATGGTCGTGATGCCATCTGCGGAGTTGCCGCCATCCGTTTCAATGTCCAAGTACAGGCACGAGTTTCGAAAGTCCGGCCAGGCCCGCCACGCCTCGGCAAGCCCAAGGGCCTTGGCAAAAAACTGGTGATTCCCTTGTTCAAGAGCTTGCCGGGAGGCTTCTAGCTGGTCAATGACCAGCTTCCTTGACGCCCCGCCGATGGAAAAGCTGTCGGGAGCGGCAAGGAAATCATCCCACGTTTCGCAACCCTGCGCCCAAAGGGCAGACTCTGTCTGCCGGCCAATGCCTTGAATATGCGAAAACGTTCGGGTGAGCACTTAGGTCCGGGTCTTGGGGACTTCGCGGCGACGCGGTTCGGGTGGCGGAACGTACTTCCGTTCCGGATTCGGATATTCGAATGATCCCGTAGCCGGCCACGCTTGGCGCTTACTGGGGTCGCCGTACCAGTACCATCCGGACTCAAATGTCCCCGGCTTTGACGTGCTCTCGTAGTACTCCCCGCTCAGCCGAACCATCCCGAGGCCATACCATACGGCGCTGAGGTCGCGTCCGAACCATTGGAGGGATTTGAACGAGCCAATGAGTACGATCTTTCCTTTGCCGTAGTAGAGCTCGCGCCCCCTCTCCGGCGCGTTGTATTGCCGGACCAGTTTGCCGCTCACCACGTACTTACCCTTAAATCCGTGAAGGAGTAGGGACCCGGTGTAATTAATCTCCAACCGACCCTGGCCATTAAAGAACTTGCAACTCCCAATCTTAGTTTGAAGGTGCATCGTGCCAAAGTCGGGGCTTGGCTTGACGCCTTCTCGCTGGGCAGGTGTGGCCGTTTGGGCGTGACTTAGGGACGACACTCCAAGGAGCAAAACAAATGAGGCAAACGGCTTCATGGGAGGCTTTGCTCATTGTATCCGAAGTACAATGGTCAAGGTCATGAACCTGAAGCTCATCCTCCCGCTTCTTATCGGATCAGCCGCCATCACCGGGATGGTGTTTACATTCGTTTCTCAAGCGAGCCCGTATGTGAATATTGCCGAGGCGAAGGTCAGCAAGGGGGATAGTATGCACCTGCCAGGCGAGATGCTCAAGGAGACCGTACAGGTATCCGCTCGTGAGCGGACCGTTAAGTTCGTTCTCAAAGATGAGACAGGAGCTACCGTTCCGGTTGTGTTCCGAGGAAATCCTCCGGCGAACATGGGTGAGGCAACTAAGGTGGTCGTAATCGGGAAGATGGCTGGCGGTGCATTTGAGGCAAACCGCATGCTCCTGAAGTGCCCGACGCGCTATGAGGCGGACAAGGCGTAGTGCATCCCGATATTCAGTGGCCCCCGATTCCGGCAAATACCGCTTTACTCGAACAATCCGGCCGTGGATTGGTGATTCTCGCCCTCGCGTGTTTCTGGGCTTCCGTCATTTGCGCTCTGTTCAAACCTGATTGGCCCGCTTTCTTCAAGCGGTGTTTTGCCGCCGGCTGTTTTTCTATGTTCTTGGCCTTTGGGCTTCAGGGCTACTTGGTGATGAATCGCCAATATCAGTTCCAGTATGTTTTCTCGCATAGTGATAACTGGCTTTCGATAGGTTCGCGATTTGCCGCCATCTGGGGCGGTCAGGAAGGAAGCTTCCTCCTTTGGGCCGTGATGTCGGGATTGTTCGGCTTGCTCTCTATACGTTCGGCTGGTCCGTATCTGCGTTGGTTTCTGGTTCTTTACAGTGGCTTCCTAGGCTCCTTGGCGGCAATTCTTGCTTACGAATCCCCCTTTAAGTTGTGGGTAGCCCCAAAGGAACTGGCGGAGATTACGGCTGGCAAAATGCCACCCGATGGAGCCGGGCTCAATCCATCGCTGATCAACTATTGGATGCAAATCCATCCGCCCACGATCTTTTCTGGCTTTGGTTCGTTGACGGTTGTCTTTGCGCTGGCGGTAGCCGCCCTGATTCAAGGCGATCTGAAGAGTTGGCTTCGTATTGTTAGGCCCTGGGCGATCCTCTCAGCGACATTGTTGGGCGTCGGTCTATGCATGGGTGGCTTCTGGGCATACGAAACGCTAGGATGGGGTGGATTTTGGATGTGGGATCCCGTGGAAAATGCCGCGCTGATCCCATGGCTGATCATGGTTGCCTTTATCCACGGAATCTTCATTCAGATTGCCCGTGGGACTTGGCGGATCGCCAATGCGGTGCTCGGCGCGATGGGCTTACTCAGCTTCATCTACGGCACATTCCTCACTCGCTCGGGATTTCTAGGTGATACCAGCGTGCATAGCTTTGCGAGCATGGATCGAGGTGCCCTGTACGTTTTGATTGGGCTTGGCCTCGTCAGTTTCGCCGTGACCATTGTTGCCGCTGTGCGCCGTGGACTGTTGGATCGAAGAAACGCTGATCCCAAGGACCACCAGGCCACGGAAGGGAAAGGATTTGACCGTGGTTCCGCTTACAGCACGGGAATCGTTCTCTTGACCATGTTGGCGATTGCGAGCGGCATTGGCATGAGCGTTCCTCTTATCATGTCCCTCAGGGGCCAGAAGCCGAGTGTGGTTGAGGAACGACTCTATAATCAGGTCTCGCCGTGGTTCTTTGTCGGCATCGCATTCTTGATGGGCATCACCCCCTATTTGGCATGGCGCCCGATGACATTAAAGCAAGTCTGGCACCGAGTAAGCACGCCATTGGCCCTGAGTTTTGGGTTCTTGGGTATCGGCATGTTTGTGTTGCGGTCCGTACCCTTCGGAATGGGGCCCGAGATGTCCCAGACGATCAAGGCGCCATGGGGGCTGATTCCGACCATCCCCTGGATACTTTTTCTGGCTTGGCTCTGTCTGTTTGGTGCGTTGGCTAACCTGGTTCGCCTTCTCGAAGTCCTTCGGCGAGCGCCAATGCAGGCGGGGGCTTTTCTCTCGCATCTTGGGGTCGTTTTGACTCTACTGGGCTTGATTGTCAGCCGGGGCTTCGAGAAGAAGGTGGAGTTTACGGCTCAGTTGAACCATCCGGGACAGGCCCTCGGTTATACGGTAGACGTCAAGGGGATCACCGGAAAGAACTATATGGATCGTGAGAATCGCTTGCGAGTCTCATTGCAGGGGCGAGGGGAGACGCTACAAGGCGAACCGACCTTGTTCTACACCGAAAGCTCCAGCTCCGAGGAGCCCAGCCCAACCGTCCGGCCTTTCATTTTTCATCGCCCTCTCCATGATCTGTATCTGACGGCATACCCGTTGGTGCTAGATGCGACCGAACCAACCACGTTCAAAGTGGGCCAACGTAGCCGCTTTGAAGGCCATGAGATCCAGTATCTGAAGATGGAGCGAGAGGGCGAAGCGGGTATGGCGGGTACGAGATTTGTGGCTCTTTTGGAGGTAACAGACCCAAATGGACACAAGGCTCAAGTGCGTCCCTCCATGCGGCTAGAGGACGGACGTCCCCGATTCGAAGTTGCTGAGCAAGGTGAATTTGCGTACGAACTAACTCGTATTGATGCCGCCGATCATTCCGCCACAATCAAGCTCTACTATACGAACCCTGTCGTGCCGATGGAACTGTTCTATAAGCCACTGCCTTCGTTGGTTTGGTGGGGCACGGGAATCATGCTGGTTGGAGGCTTCCTGAGTGCTTGGTATCGTCGCCGGAACTACAGTGATGCAGTCAGGAAGGGCAATGCATGAATCTGGAGCAGCTCCTGAACGATTCTGGTGCTATTCTGCGAGGGCACTTCTTGCTGACGAGCGGTCGGCACAGCGACGTCTATTTTGAGAAGTTTCGAGTGTTGGAACGGCCGGATGTCCTCAGTGCCTTGTGTTCCGAAATTGCAGATCACTTTCGGGATCTGGGTGTGACTCTGGTAGCCGGGCCGACCACAGGCGGCATCATTATCGCCTTCGAAGTTGCCCGCTTGATGGGCTTGCCAGCATTGTATGTCGAGAGCGAAGACGGAAAGAAGAAACTGCGCCGGGGGGCCAGGGTTCCCGAAGGGGCCAGAGTTCTGGTTGTAGACGATGTCCTCACGACGGGTACTAGCGTTAGGGAAGTTGTAGAGCTTCTACAAGATCAGGCGGAAATCGTCGGGATCGGTGTTCTCATTGATCGCTCCGGTCAGGGAGTTGAGCTCGGTGCGCCGATCTATGCCGCCCATAAGGTCGAGGCAAACTCCTACGCGGAAGACGAAGTCCCCGACTGGCTCGCAAAGATCCCGGTCACCAAGCCCGGAACGAGGTCGGGGCCCCAATGAAAAGTCGGTAAGCCCAATGGACTTACCGACCAACCCGCACGATAGTTATTATCGAGCGTAGAATTCGACGACTTGCGTGACCTTGAAGAAGGAGGGGAAGTCCTCTGGTTCGGGCAACGAAATGATCTTGCCCGTCATGTTCGGTACGTCTGCCTCAATGTAGGCCGGAACGGCAGCACCTTCATAGGAGCTTTGTCGAGCGATTCCCTTGCTACTGTCGCGGTTGCGGACGCCGATCACGTCACCGAGCTTCACTTGGTAACTAGGAATGTTGACCATGTTGCCGTTTACCGTGATGTGGCAGTGGCTGACCATCTGGCGTGCTTGGAAGATGCTCTTGGCGTAGCCCAAGCGATAAACGATGGTGGCGAGGCGAAACTCAAGGAGGCGAAGGAAGTTCAAACCCGTGTTGCCGCGCATGTTGCTGGCGGTTTGGAACGTGCGGTAGAACTGCTTCTCCATCACGTTGTAATAGCGGCGTATGACCTGCTTGGCCAAAAGTTGCTCGCCATACTCGCTTCGGCGGATACGATCCTTCTTTTCTGGACCATGTTGGCCAGCCGCGTATGGTCGCTTGTTGCTCGGGCACTTCGCTTTGCCCCAAATGTTAAAGCCGACAGTGCGGCAGATGTCTGTTTTTCGTCCTCGATAGGTTGCCATATGATTCTCGTGAGATCGAATTATTCGGCCACCACCGGAGAATCCGGTGCACAGAGCATTTCAGGTGGATTGCCTCGATCTGCGTGTCGCGCTTGGCGCGAACGAAGATTATAGCAGAAGGGCGGGCCTTTTGTCTTGGTCTGAAGCTCTGTTGGTCCGAAGGATTCAGTCACACCGCCCCACCGACCCCAAGAAGAAGACCCCCAGCCGAAGCCGAGGGTCTTGCTTCTCCTTGCGGATGAGAGTTACTTCTTGGAGCGACGTCGTCGTGCGAGAGCAGCCACGCCGAGGCCGAGAGCGGCCATCGATGTAGGCTCTGGCACGGCGCGAACGCCGTAGAACTTGATGTCGTAGGCTTCTGAACCTGCAACATAAGTACCTAGCGCGACAGTTGCGCCGTCCAGCCGCAAGTCGTAGGTGCCTGCGGTGTTGCTATTCGAAGCCAGCATGTTACCGTTGGTGAAGTACCCACTTGAAGTGTATTCTCCAGGTTCAAGTACGCCAACGTCTGATGCGCCAACGTTTGCAGCTGTGTTCCATCTTCCTACGGCAATATAGTAGGACTGACCAGCAATAAAGTTGTAGCTGATTGCCGAATCGGTAGCTGCATCGGTCGTTTGGTCGTTCCACTCTAGGGTGTTACCATTCAAGTCAAGAAGGTAAATCTCAGTGTCCATGGAAGGCTCAAACGTATCGAATACGTGCACGCCAGCAGTGACGGTACCGAGAGATGCTACCGACACCGCCGTCTGCGAGTGAGTCGCCGTATAGGAACTGGTGGCGGTCGTAGCAACGCCAGTAACCTTGTAATCGACTGAATGAGCGGCACCAAAGCTATACCATTGGTTCATCCGTTGAATGCCACCAGCCAAAGAGAACTGAGACTGAATGGTCACGGAGCTTGTTGCCGAACTCGCAGTTCGACCAACGAGTGAACCACTGTAACCTGCAAGGTCAAGAGCGATTCGGTTTTGATAGACACCCATGGCCTGCGCTCCAAAGTTCAGCTTGAAGTGATCAGCGGAGCCGATACCTGGGACGGTCAAACTGGTGCCGCTCGTCGTACCGGTAACGCCGTCACCGACAGCCATTGAGATACCGTTTGGTGTAAGCCAAGTGTCGTTAGCTTCAGTTTCAGTCCAAACTGTGCCAAATGACGCAACAGGACCAATAGCCAACGCTGAAAGTAAAAGTAGTTTCTTCATAGATCAACTCCCAAAAAGGCTCATCGGAGCCAAAATCATGTCTTTCGACAAACCTTATTTGGCGGAAACTTCATTCCGTCTCGCTATTATATGGGAAGTCTGGAGATTGCGGATGATTATTCCGTCCATTTGGAAAATCCTAGTAATGATACTTGGCTCTTGGATCAGGTCTTGAACTCGGAATATACTGAGAGGATGGCTCTTTCAAGGCGGCAGATCCTTCAAATCGGTGCCGGGACGGCTCTGCTCCCTACGGCAAAGGCGCTAGCCATGGGGCCGGCTCCGAAAGTTTTGCGGCTTGCCTACTTTAGCGATACTCACGTCGCAGTCGGCCGCAATGTTGACGAGAACCGAGCGATGCTTAGCGAGATCGCGGGATTGGCTCCGGCCTTTTGTATCAACGCGGGCGATGTCACGGATCAAGGCTGGAAGGACCAAGTGGACCTCTATCGAAAGCTGGTGCAAGACTCTGGCCTCAAGGTGCATCATTGCCCGGGCAACCACGATGTGCGCTGGTCGCCCCAAGGGCCGCTCATTTTCGAGTCTTCCTTCGGTAAGCCATACCGAGCATTTGAGCAGGAGGGGTGTTGGTTCATCTTGCTCGACACGACCGCTCCCCTATCACATTGGGGCAACGTGGCGACCCCGCAGGTTGAGTGGTTACAACGGACCCTCAAGATCATCGGAAAGGAGGCCCCCATCTTTGTCTTTGGGCACCACTGGGTGGGGCGCGAAGTTGTGCAGATTGACAATGAGTTGGAGCTCATGAGGCACTTTAGGGATTACAACGTTAAGCTTATCGGTTGTGCCCATGGTCATAGCGACTTACGATGGGAAGTTGAGGGTCGTCTTGCCCTCATGAACAAGGGCCTTTATCAACTGAGTTACTGCATTATTGATATTGACCTCGTCAAGCAGACCTTCGCCGTGTTACGTCGGACGACCGAGCATGGTTTAAAGCCCATCGCAAAGGGAGAGCTTGGACCAAGCGCCAAGACCAAGGCTTGGAGGCTGAAATCGGACCTTGTTTCTGTGTTGCCGGAGGGTAGTGAATATCGGGTTGATGGGGGACCGTGGATGAAGACCGATGGCGTTCAGGTGGTTGCTTATCAAACGGCTGGTTTCCATGAACTGGACGCACGACTCCCTGACTCGCCAAGAATCGAGCAGCTGAAGACTGAGACCGAGTCTCCTTCCGTAAAGCGGGTCTGGTCAAGGGACCTGCCGGGAGGAGTCATGAGCCACGTTGCCTGTCATGAGGGCCACATCTTCGTTAGCACGATGGACGGATCGGTCCTGTGCTTTGAGAAGGCCACTGGTCGGGAAGTTTGGCGTCGCCACCTGGGGGGCTATTGCCATTCAACCCCTCTTCCCACCGAGAAGCATGTATTCGTTGGCTCGTCTGATGGTCATCTGTATGCCCTTGATCGGAAATCGGGCATCGTTCTCTGGGAGCGGAAACTGCCTGGCCCGGCATACGCGGGTCCAGCGATGATCAACGAAGTTGTGTTCATCTCCAATCATGGAGCATTCTTCGGGCTTGATGCAGACAGCGGGGAAGTGCGATGGCAGACTCCAATGCCAGAGAGTGCAACGAACTTCGGACAGAGCGTCGCGGCCACGGATGGAAATTCATTTATTCAGGGGTGCTGGGATAGCCACTTGTATTGCCTTGAATGGGAATCAGGCAAGATACGATGGCGAAATCCGTGTCAAGAGCGCACATTCGCATTCTCACCGGCCATCGGGTCACCCTTCATCGCAAATGGGGCCGTATATGTTGTGGCAAACGGGAATGGCCTCTTCAAATTCGATATTGCAACGGGGAAGAAACTGTTCGAAGTGGCCTCGCCGGGGCAAAAGTATGGGCATAGCGGTCCCTGCGTCGTGGGCGATCGGGTCTTCGTAGGCTGCTTAGGTGACGGTGAAGGCGAAGTCCGGTGCGCGAGTGCAGCCGATGGGAAAGAAATATGGATGACCAAGACGGGCTACACAATCTACGATTCGTGCGCAAGGGCGGGCCACGGGTTTGTGACCATCAACAGTGTCCCGGGGGTGGTGAACGTCCTTAAGCAGGAGGACGGGAAGCTGATTGGGCAGTTCCGCCTTGGCTCGGGGCATGCCCTAAGCACGAGCGCCGTCGAGGGCTCACGAATCTATGCTGCCAGCTTTGCGAATAGGTTAGTGTGCCTAGAGGTGAAAAACCCGTAACAAAAGCCACGCAATTATACGGGAAGGTTACTGGGGTGGAGCTCTGAGGGTTGGTTTCTGACCGCCCTAGCTACTATAATTAGGGCTGGAACGCGTCGCGTTTCCAGAGACCCCCATGAACAAGACCTTCCCAATCCTAGCCGGAGTGTTGCTTGCCGGTAGCGCTTTTGCTCAGACCACCAATTTCACCCTTGGCAATCTCGTCGTTGCAGCGGTCGACATCACCATTACGGGTTCCGGTGCAAGCGGCCCGGTCACGCTTAAGGAATTCGACCTCACTCCGAATTCGCTCCCTGTTTCATCAATTGCATTCCCTTCATCGGGTGCCGGAAGATTTGTGTACCCTTGGAACACGAGTTCGGGGCTGAACCTCAACTATAACGCAGGATTCCTCACAATCGTTGGTTATGACGCGGATAGCGGCATCACCGGGCTTTCAAGCTCAAGCGCCGCCGCCGTTGCGCGATTAATCGCCAAGATTCCGGTTGCCGGCACTGTCACGCTGATTTCAAACAACGCGATCAATTCGAGCAATACCCCACGATCGGTGGTAACGGACGGGACAAACTTCTGGTCGGCCGGTTCCGGAACTGCCGCTCAGAATGGTGGCGTGCAATACGTGCTCGCCGATGGCACGAACACGGTCGTATCCCTTGCGCCCGATCCGTTCAACGTTCGACACCTGGGCATCTATGCGGGTGATCTCTACTACACCACAGGAAGCGGTACGGCCACCGGTCTCAACAAGTACTCGGGCTTGCCAACTTCCGCGGTTAGTTCGGTATCCATTGCTCCGATCCCGAGTGGTTCGCCCTATGACTTCGTGTTTACTGATCCGAGCACGGTTTACGTCACGGACGACCGCGGGGTGGCCTCGGGTGGTGGTATCCACAAGTTCACTTTTGACGGCTCGGTGTGGACAGAAGCCTACGTGATTGCAACGGCTCTACCCTCGGGATGCCGCGCTATCACTCACCTGGGAGGTAACGATTTCGCTGTCATTACGACCGAAGTCGTGAGCGGCACTACGGCAACAACGCCTAGCAGGATTTATCAAGTCACGGACGGTGGTTCCGACGCCCTCAGTACGGCCACACTCCTGCAAACCGCTCCGAGCAACCAGAACTACCGAGGCCTGCGCCTCCTGCCGGGCGGCCCAGCCAACCAAACGCTCTCGGGCAATCTGTTCTTGGGTGATACGGTGTTCAGTGGTTCAAGCACTCGCAACATCGCCTACACGGTGATGCAGGGCACAACGACCTTGATCAGCAATTCGGTTACGGCTTCGGCTAGTAGCAGTGCCCTGAGCATTGGTGTCCCGGCTTCGGCTACGGGTGCAGCTACCCTCGTCCTGGATGGTTCCTCGTTCTTGAAGCGGGTTGTACCTATCACGCTGACGGGTTCGAACCAAGTGATTGGTACTGTAGCGCTGGTGAACGGTGACGTTGACGGTACAGGCGAAGTTGATGCGGCTGATCTTGACCAAGTCATTGCGGCCTTCGGCAACATGGGCGACAACGTTGAAGATGTTGATGTCAACGACGAAGTAGATGCAGCTGACATTGATATTGTCATCGGCAACTTCGGCAACGTGGACGACTAATCGTAATATAAGGACACTAGAAGCCCCGGGAAGACTCCCGGGGCTTTTCACTTGGGCTTAGAGGATAGAGTCGATAAACTTCCGACTTTGAGGGTCGAGTTTATCAATGTCAGGAACCTCAAATCGGTTGTGGTCAATGTCCACAAAGACCAATTGCCGCTCCCCAAGCCACTGCGCATTCTCTTGGAGGCTTTGCACGACAAAGTCACGTTGCCCGCGCTCCGTGATGACGGTCCAGTAGGTAGCGCCAAACTCCACCTTTGCTGAAACGATCTTGTGCACCGTACTCGTCAAGTAGCGGCGATCGAGCTCGCGTTGGATCACCTCTTGGTTCACCGCGCTCAAGGATTCCACGGTTGGCAGCAGCAGGACTTCTTCACCCTTTGAATTCATGAGCCCAAGTAGTTGGCCCGGGTGACTCAAGGGAGCCGCCCAACGAGGTTCGATCTGCACGACACTGTACTGGTCGGCGACCGTCATGCGTAGGACGTCCTTGGGTTCATGAAACAGCTTGATATTGTCTGAGGTTGGGGTGATCACTTTGCCGCCTCCGCTTGGCCAAGGTCGAACCCGATGATCTCCTGGATCTCGGACTGAGTTTCAACGAGTTTCGAGAACACGCCCTTCTTCTCCATGAGTTCTTCGTGGGTCCCGACTTCGACAATCTTGCCACGGTCAAGAACGATCAAGCGATCGGCATTCCGGAGCGTGGAAAGGCGGTGTGCAATGGCAAACGTCGTCCGACCGGCAACAAGCCGCCCGATCGCTTCTTGGATTTGCTTTTCGGTCTCAACGTCAACACTGCTGGTGGCTTCGTCAAGGATAAGGATGCGCGGATCATGGAGGATCGCACGCGCGATGCTAACCCGCTGACGTTCGCCACCGCTCAGCTTTGCCCCGCGCTCACCCACCATTTGATCATATCCATCGGGCTTCATCATGATGAAGTTGTGGGCATTCGCCGCCCGAGCGGCTTCAACGATCTCTTCCATCGTCGCGTCCGCTTTGCCGTAAGCAATATTCTCCGCAACGGTGCCATTAAAGAGGAAGGGTTCCTGAAGAACGATGCCGATCTGCCTCCTTAGGTGTTGGAGTTCGATTTCGCGGTAGTCAAGGCCATCTATCTTGATGGAACCAGAGTCCGGCTCATAGAATCGGGCAATGAGGTTGATCGTTGTTGACTTACCGGCGCCGGACTTTCCTACGAGGCCAATCATCTCGCCCGGTTTGGCAACGAAGTTTATGTCCTTCAATACGGGGTTTGACTTGTCGTAACCGAAGCGGACATCCTCAAAGTGGACTTCACCCTTGATGTCATGCCGGACGCCATCATCAAGCCGGTAGGCTTCCTTCTCCATATCAATGATCTCAAATATCCGGTCAGCCCCTGCCATCGCACGGCTAAACCAGTTATTGACCGCCGCAAACCACTGGATCGGTCCATAGATGAGCGCAAGATACGCATGGATTCGGTAGAACTCGCCTAGGGTCAGTTCCTTTCGGACCACCATCGCTCCGCCAACCAGCCAGCAGATGATTGTTCCCAGCGAGCTGAAAAACAACATCGCGCCAAAGATCGTGAACCAGCGAGAATCGGCCTTGACCCCCGCCTCTTGAAGCTCGACATTCCGCTTGGTGAATTTGTGGAACTCACTGTCTTCTTTGGCAAAGGCCTTCACGACTCGAATGCCATTGAGGCTTTCGTTCAGATGAATGTAGAACCGTGCCCACTTCTGGCCGACCTTATAGAACATCTGGGTCATGGGCTTCCAGAAGCGCACCGCGATGGTGATGATTACGGGAATTGGCGCGAGAATGCACAGGGCCAAGAACCAGTTTGTCCAGAAGAGGAAGGCAGAGACGCCAACCAGCATCAGTCCGTTGAGCAGAAAGTAGGGAACACCTTCAACGAGGAAGCCCCAAACACGATCGGTATCCGTTGTCACCCGCGAAGAGATTGCGCCGACTTGCTTCTTGTCGAAGTAGGTCAGTTGCAAGAACTCAATCGCCCGGTAGACGGTGGCTCGCAAGTCGGCGGCGATCGACCCAGCCAGCTTCGCAACGATGCGGTCCCGCGTGATATTGATGAGAGAGCTTGTCAGAGCAATACCCACCCACACGCCGATCAGCTGATATAGAAGCGGATAGTTCGTGTGCCGTTGGAGAACCTCATCAATCAGCCGGCCCTGGAGGATCGGCGGCACGAGGTTTAAGACGGTCGTCAGGAAGGCTAGGGTCGCCAGCGTTATGGCCCAGTACTTGTATGGGAGCATAAAGCGCGCGATTCGAAGCAAGGTCTTACCTCGATCAACACAGGCCGGGCAAATGCCATCGACTTCGGGCAAGAGGCGCTTGCACTTTTCGCAATGCGTACGCTGGGGCTTGAGGTTGATCAGTAGTTCTTCGCCTTTTGCGAGCTGTTCGATACCTCGCGCGGCTTCGCTGAACCGGGCCGCGATCGTATGGGTATAGCTGATGAGCGCGAGTTTTTCCCCCTTTTTGGTGGTCACTTCAAGGCGACCGCCACCAACAACGGGCTCGTTCCGAGCATTGTGGATATCGGCGATTGGGATGGTCGCGCTTAACGCGCCATTCATCTCTAGAACGCGAACTGACTCCGCATCAACTTCGAGGACGCGCTGACCGTAGTCGCCACTTTCAAGGAGGTCGGCGACAAGGCGGATCAGCGCGCCCGTACTGCTGGGCTCGGTTTCGGAGGGATTTATGGATTTAGATTTCATTGGCAGATAAAACGAATGGGACACCTCTGGAATTAACAGGGCATCGGCTACAAGACAGGGCCACGAGGCCGAAACAAGTCAAAATCTTGCGACTACACCGGAATCTAACTCCGCCAAGAGTGTTGGGTCTGACCGGTGTGCACGAAGATGATTGTGATGTGAAGGGGAACTCAAGAGCGAGTCCCGGCGGAGTCAGCAAATCATAAGATCGTCAGATTATCCGAGGCCATCAAAAATTGTCAAGAAAGGGGTACTTTTGGTCCAAGAGCGGCAGACGTCGCCTCGATCAAGATAGAGCAGATTTGGCGCACAAGTTGGGCAAAGTGGGCATATAATGAGCTTATGAAGTTGATCTTCACCAGTGCACTTTATCTTGCTTGGGCCATTTCGTCAGCGAGCTTTGATCTCATGCTGATTCAGGAGGCGATTCCAGTCGGTGGCGTGTTCCGGGTCCATCGCGTTGATCCGGCCAATGGTGTCACTCTAGGATCGTTCCAGATTGGCCCTGAAAGTCTGGGGCTTGCGGCCAGTCAATCCAGAGGAGAGATGTACACGATGGATATTAATGGCAACCTGCGTACGTGGGACTACAGTACGGGAGCCCTGAAGTCCATTCGGAATGTGGGTGCTTCCCTTATCAAAGACTTCATCATTTCGAATGATCAGAGTAAGTTGTATATTGTGAACGGAGGCAACCTCGTGTATTCGTACGACTTGAACACGAATGGACAGGGCGTTCTCATTAACGAACCGAGCACCCAACTTGTGAAGCTGACGCAGGCCCCTAATGCCGATATCTATGCATGCGATGTGGCCTCGGGCAAATTGGGCCGCTATAACGCGGCTTCTTCCTATATCCTTGCATCAACTGAAACCTATTTTGGATCAACGGTGGATCAAATGACATTTGTTCCGAGCATTACTCCCGGCTATGGGACTGTTTACTATGGCTCTGACGGCACTGCTTTCGGCTACAACGTTACCTATGGCGGCAATTTTGTTTTTGGAAATGGCTTTAGCTTCGGGGTTCAGTATTCGAACACGGCCGACGCGGTCGTGCAGTCGCATAACGGGGCGTACCTGATCGGGTCAGACACCAGCTCGAGTAGCAATGTTCGCGTGGCAGAGATCGATCGAGCAAGCTACATTGTCCGGTCCAACATGTTCAGTGGGATCAATGGTGTGAAAAGTGTTGCCATCGTCCTTGCTCCTGAACCCGGCACATTCGTAGCGCTTGGACTTGGAATTGCCGCCCTACTAAAGCGGCGCCGCAAATAGAGCAATTAGTTGATCACGCTCGCCTTCTCACCGCCGCCAGCCGGTACGAAGGCGCATGCCCCAAGAACTATCGAAGCCCAAACGTCTTGAGCGGGACGGTAAGCGTCAAGGTGGACGTCCAAGCGGGCCTTTGAGACGATCGAAACGGGATTGCATGCACATAGCCAGCGTTGACCGCCACGGAATACCCCGTGCCGCGATAGAGGGTTGCGCGAAGGCCATGCTCGCCGCGCCACGGCCCTAAAAACGCGGTCGAAACCTTGCTGTAGGCGGTGTATCGCGAGTCCAGCTTGAAGTTCACCGTTACGCCGAAGTTCCACCCTGTGTCCTTAAACACCTGATCGTAGCTCTGGGTGTAACCCAAGTTGCCGCTGAGTGACCATCGCCCCAAACTCGCGACCGTGTGCGATAGACCAGTCTCATGTTGCCAACGATTGACGAGGTTGTACTTGATTTTGGTGTAGGCGGCCGCTTCGGTAAGTGGATGGACCTTGATCTCCTGAGCAAAGACGGGCAGGCTAACCGCGAGGATTGCAACGGTGGCAATGAAGCGCATTGAATCCATTCTGGCACTAAGTCGCGGTTTAGTTAAGAAGCCGGGGCAGCGCGGGTGCTGCTTTCGGTTGTTGCTTCACGTAATCAAATCCAAGGAGCTTCGCAATACTCGAGGCCACCTGACCATTCGTCACGTCGCCGGTATTCATCATCTCGCCGAGCGCAGGTGTATCCGGGCCTAGCACCATCATCCATGTGTACTCCGCATTCTTCACCGTCTCGCCATGGCTGGTCCACTTTCCGCCATCGCCGCGACCATGATCCGTCGTGATAATCAATGTCGTCTTGCCCCGGTATTTAGGCATCGCCTGCAATACCGTCCAATAATCGCTCACCCAGTGATCAAAGCGATTGGCCGCGGTCAAGTACGCCGGATACTTTCCGCTATGCGCATATGAATCCGTCTCGCCAAAAAGCACCCCGAGTAGCGTCGGCTGCTTCTCTCGCAAGTACATCATGGAAGCCTCATAAGTAAAGGCATCCGCCGGGTCCGATGGAAATGGATGATCAGTTTTGGCCTGCAGTCGGTTGAATAGCTGAGCCGCCGGGGAAGTCGAGAAAGTAATCGGCTCCATCCCGCTCTGAACATAAAATCCGCAGCGCTGCTTGTTAAAGATCGCCGAAACCACCGCCCAATTCCCAAACGCCGCCACCTTCCCGCGCAAAGCGCTCTGCTTGTTCAGCCACTCGAAGACCGTGACATTGGGGTTCGGCACCGCATCATTGCTCCGAATGCCGGGATCAACAAAGCCCTGCAAGGTCTCGGAGTATCCCGGATAGCTGAATTTCAGCCCATTGAGCACCCTCGACGTGCTCCCCCGGTCGCGGTTTCCGTAAAGTTGCCCCTGCGTCCCGATCGTGGACCAAACAAACGGCATGAGGGCCTTTCGCCGAGCCTCGACCGTGGGCCGCCAGTACTTCTTATAATGGGCATCGGTCGGCTTAGCCCCCTTCATCAATTCCTCATCCGCCCCCCGAAAAACCTCCTGCCACCGCAACCCATCCGTGAACAAAAACACCACATTTCGCGCTTCCGACACCGGCGCCGCAACAGAAAGACCAAGAAGAACCAATGAACTCAACATGCCAAGCAGGTTACCGCCCCCGTCATCTCCACAGATCGCCTTGTCACCGTGGAAAGAATCGAAATCCTCCCGAAACGAACCCATTCCTTCATGACAAAAAAGCCATTCCTCACGACCAATCTCCGCAGAAAGCTGTAAAGATCCGAAATCCTTACAGCAAACCGGCCCATCCTCCCAGTAGGGGGGCGATTCTTCTCAAACCCCCGCCCATCCCGACTCCGCCTCAAAAATCTAAGGTCTAAAATAACAACATGGCTCGGGTTATTGGCTCTGCCTTGTTCATTGTCGTGGTGTTTCTTGTCTTGGTCTCGGTCAAGCCTCGGCCCGACACGATCGCGATCGATTTCACCGCCCTCGCCAGTGGCTATGCCGGCTTGCTCATCGGTCTTGGAGGCTTCGCAATCACGGTGCTCGCGCTCCTCCTCGGTCTAGAAGCCCTCGATGCCGACCGCAGGGGCGAACTCCACAGCGTGACCCATACCGCCGCGGTTCGTCATGTCGCGGTCTCCCTCGCCGTCGCCAGCGTCACCTGCTTTGTTGGCGCGAACATGCTCAGCGAGGTCAGCGCCTTCGGCGTGTCGGTCGAAAAGAGCCAGGCCCAAGTGCGCACCGAGTTCGCTAACACCCTCATCGCGACCGGTAAATCCCCGGCCGAGGTCGCGGCCGCCGAACTGAAGCTTCAAGCCCATCCCGAATTGCTGGCATCGAAGATTTTGGGATCCGCCCACGCCGAACCCGCCCGACTCGACACGATGGACGGCATCCTGCGCTCCTCGGTGCGCCGCCATTTCGTGCTCGGCAGCGTGGCCGCCTATCTTGCCTCCTTCCTCCTGCTTCAGGCCCTGTCCTTCCTCCTGCTCATTCGTTTTCCCCACCACCGCTGGATCGACGCCCTCCAGAATCTTGGAGTGCTGGGCATCGGGGGCATGGTCTACATCAAGATGATCCACGTCGCGAGCTACGGCATGACCGAGAAAGAGTTTGGCGGCAGCCGCCTACTGATCTTGATTCTGTTGATGGTGAGCGCGCTGGGCTATGGCTTCGCCCTGAAGCGCACCTCGGCCCCGCCTCGCCGATGAAACCTTCTTGCGCACCTACACCCCCCTTGCGCCGTATTTCGTAAGCCTGGTGGCGTGCCTGCTCTGCATGATGAGCCTCGCCGGCACGTTTAACAACCTCGGCCCGATCACGGGCGGCGACCGCTTCCTCGCCTTCGTCCTGCCGACCATCGCAACGGGCATGCTC
>JADZDX010000017.1 GCA_020850835.1 Fimbriimonadaceae bacterium | reverse complement strand
TTTTTGACACCAGTGATCGCGATATCAAGACGATCCAACCCATCATTGAGCGCATCAACTCCTATGAGGCTGCGCTTAGCGAACTCACCGACGCCGAACTCAAAGCGAAGACTCCAGAGTTCAAGGGACGCCTAGCCAACGGCGAGAGCCTCGACAGTATCCTTCCCGAAGCCTACGCAGTTGTTCGCGAGACTTCCCTGCGCCTTCTGGGAATGCGGCAGTTTGACGTTCAGATGGTTGGTGGCATCGTGCTCCACCATGGCCGCATTTCCGAAATGAAGACGGGTGAAGGCAAAACCTTGGTCGCCGTGGCTCCTATGTATCTAAATGCCCTCTCTGGAAAGGGAGCTCATCTGGTGACTGTCAATGATTATCTTGCCCGACGAGATGCAACTTGGATGGGTCCAATCTACGACTTTCTTGGACTCACGGTCGGCGTTGTGCAGGGCCAAAGCGTTGAGTCGGATGAACGTGGCGGTTCCTATCGCTACTCGCACGGCTCCGACGTCCTCGAAGACCCCCGATATGTGAATCTCGAACCCTGCTCAAGGCGCGAGGCTTATCTCTGCGATATAACCTATGGCACCAACCATGAGTTCGGTTTTGACTATCTTCGCGACAATATGGCGTTTCAGGTCGAGCAACTAAGCATGCGCGAGCTCAACTACGCCATCGTTGATGAAGTCGACTCCATTTTGATTGACGAAGCGCGCACACCGCATATCATCAGCGGCCCATCAAGTACGGACGTCAGCCTCTACTCTCAGATTGACAAGGTCGTCCAGCAGCTAACCCAGGGCGAGAAGGACGACAGTGAAGTCCCCGGCGTTCACTTCGTCGTGGACAAGAAAAACCACAATGCGACACTTACCGAGGAAGGTATGGACCTCGTCGAGACCCTCATGGGGATCGAGAATATTGCTCACGACCCCAAGCTGTTCCACCATGTTAATGCGGCCATCAAGGCTCACGGCTTGTTTCAAAAGGATGTCGAGTACGTTGTTCGTTCCGGTGAAGTAGTAATCGTTGACGAGAACACTGGGCGCATGATGTTTGGTCGCCGCTTTAGCGATGGCCTGCACCAAGCTCTTGAGGCCAAGGAAAACGTCAAGGTGCAACCCGAGAGCCAAACGGTTGCGGTCATTACTTTCCAAAACCTGTTCCGAATGTATGAGAAGCTCGCGGGAATGACCGGTACAGCCAAGACAGAGGAGGACGAGTTCCGCAAAATCTATGGCCTCGATGTAGTCAGCGTTCCGACCAATCGCCCCATGACTCGCGTAGATCGCGAGGACGCAGTCTTCAAGACTCAGGAAGCCAAGTTCCGGGCGATGGCTCATGAGATCCTGAGGCTCTGGACAAAGCAGCAACCTGTTCTCGTTGGAACTCGCTCAATTGAAATGTCGGAAATGGTCTCCGCACGACTGACGAGCGACATGCTCCAGAAAACCTTGCTTGCCTACCGTTTATATGAGGTCAAGGAGGTCAAAGGGACAGACAAGGAAACCAAAAAGCTCATTGATGATCTAGCGGCTATGCCCTTTGAGGAGATCAACAACCAGATCCTCAGCACGATTTGTTCGAAGGCGGGGATTAGCGGGGACGCTCTTAACGAAGGCAATCTCGACTGGTTCCTAAAGAAGCACCAGCTGCCGGAAGAGAACAAGGAGTTCTTGGTCGAGGCCCTCAAGCACGGGGCTCCGCACAATGTCTTGAATGCGAAGTTCCACGAAAAGGAAGCCGTTATCGTGAGTGAGGCGGGCAGAAAGGGCGCTATCACGATCGCGACCAACATGGCGGGCCGAGGTGTGGATATCTTGCTTGGCGGCAGGGTCAGCGATGCGATTATCGAAAAGGCTCGCGAGACGGATGATGAGGCCGATGAAGTGAGCTTTGATCCTGATTACGCGGACACTTTCCAACATTTTCGACGCGGTGGCCTTGAGCGGGCTGCTCCGCCCCTTCCGCTCGATGATCAGGAGCGCCGAGGGCTGGCGGAAGCGGTCCGGGCCCTTGGTGGACTGTACATCTTGGGAACCGAGCGCCATGAGAGCCGGCGAATTGATAACCAGCTACGAGGGCGAGCCGGGCGGCAAGGAGACCCTGGCGAATCAAAGTTCTTCGTGTCGCTTGAAGACCACCTATGGAAGATCTTCAACGCGAAGTTACTGGAGAACCCACTCTTGAAGACCTGGCCCGCCATGGAGGAGATTAACGCTGGATTCTTGACCAAGGCAATCCAAAAGACGCAGGAGCGAATCGAAAACCACTTCTTCGAGGCCCGCAAGCACGTGCTTGAGTACGACGACGTATTGAACTCGCAGCGCGAACATATTTACGGCATGCGCAGGGACTTCCTTCTGGGCGACGAAGCTGGAGCTGAGCTGAAAGAAGGATTGAAGGAAGTCGTTGCCGATGCCGTTAAGGCGGGCTGGGTGCTTGAAGAAGATGGCTCGCAAGTCTATGACTCGGAAGAGGTCTTTGAACGACTCAATGAGACCATGCCAATTGTGGACTTTGTCTCCCCCGCTGAGCTGGATGACTTTGAGCCTGACGCACTCCAAGCGTTCCTAGAAGAAAAAGCCCTTGATGCCTACATGGCAAAGCAGGCGAGTTTCGGAGACGATGGAGCGGTTGTTGAGCGGCAGATCATGTTGCAGGCAGTGAACGATAAGTGGATGGACCACCTTCAGCTCATTGATTACATCCGAGAGGGAATCAACCTGCGAGCTTATGGTCAAGTCGATCCGCTGGTCGCATACAAGCGGGAGACCTTCGATCTCTTCACGCACACCCTTTCAGGTATTCGGGACCAAGGGGTCAAGTACTTCTTCCGCGCGATGCCGATGTCCCAGCCCCCTGCCGAATTCGAGATTGGCGATCCGGCATTGGATGATGTTCTAAACCGCGATTCTGGAATGATTCTTGAGGGCGAGGTCGTTTCCCACGAACCAGGAGGTTGGCCTGAAGAAGTCAGTCCGAGTAATGTCGGCCGAAATGATGCCTGCCCCTGCGGAAGCGGTCGAAAGTTCAAGCAGTGCCACTATCCGATCTTCCGCGAGAACGGCTTGATCTGAGTCGTATCTTGATCTACGGAGTCACCGGCTCCGGCAAGACCACGTTGGCGGCCCAGCTTTCCGAAAAGCTGGGCTTGCCCTTTCATTCGGTGGATGAGCTCTGCTGGGGACCCAATTGGCAGATCAAGCCAGACGAGGAACAGCGCGAGCTGTTTACTCGGTTATGTGCTCAAGACGCCTGGGTTCTCGACTCAGCTTACGGCAAGTGGCTTGATGTGGCAGAGGCTCGGGCAACCGTGATCATCGCCCTGGACTATGCACGCTGGGTCTCATTTAACCGTTTGGTTAAGCGTACTCTTTGCCGCGTGGTTGACAAGAAGCCCGTTTGCAATGGCAATATCGAAAGTTGGCGACAGGTGTTCTCCCGTAACTCAATCCTAGCTTGGCACGTTCGGTCTTTCTCATCAAAGCGACGGCGGATCCGGGCTTGGAAGCTGACTGGACGACCGATGATCATTCATAAGAGAGCGCGCGAGACCCGCGAATGGCTTGAAGGCCTCAGACCTTAACCGGCTCAAAAACAATCGAATCGCCATCAATTCGAGCAAAGTACGCTTCGATGTTGTCCACCTTGGTGACCTGATGAACCAAGGCGGCCGCTCTGACCAAGTCAGCTTCTTGAACGAGTTGAAGCCGAGATTCGGCCAAAGTCAATCGGCCTCCATAAAAGGCACAGGATTGATGAGCAATGAGGATGACTCGATCTAGGCCGTGGGCTTCCACCAAGAAGTTGAGTTCATCCACAACGCCCTGATGCTCAAGAGTTGCCTCAACGTATCCGGCCAAGCAAGCAGGGCCACCGGGAAGGCAAACCCGATCTACCTTAGGAAGGTTCAGCCCGTTGGTCAGAAAGTCGTCAATCTGCGCCCCGATGCGACCGTCTGAACAATAGATCGCCGCCGCATGAATACGATCAACTTCGTAAGCGATCTTTGATTTGAATGGCATTGGAAAGAGCGTACCTCGTTGGGGTGAGGAGTTCAGAGTTTGGAGTTGCTAGTTCGAGGGTTCTTGCCGCCTTCAATGGTTTACAACTGCGACCCTTGCCTGAATTTAGGGGCTACCTTAGGCCTTGGTTTCTGGGGCGTGAGGCTCTTTGCTGCAGCCGAGAAGGGAATATCGGTTGCAGAGCAGGGGGGCGGTGTGCTATCATTCTCCTTTGCCGCTCCTAGAGCGGGGAGTTTTTTATGTTTGCGATTGTCAAGACCGGTGGAAAACAGATTAAGGCCGCTAAGGACGATGTCATCATCGTTGAGAAGCTCGAAGGCGAACCCGGTACGAAGGTGACCCTTGACGAGGTCGTGATGCTCGTTAATGACGGCAAAGTGACCGTAGGCTCCCCTCTAGTGAAGGGTGCTTCGGTAAAGGCTGAGATCGTTCGCCAAGGTAAGGCAAAGAAGATCAACGCGTTCAACTATAAGGCGAAGAAGAACATTCGCAAGCGCTGGGGACACCGCCAGCCACAGACCCACATCCGCGTCCTCGACGTGGCCGGAGGCAAGTAACATTTAATGGCACATAAAAAAGGTCAAGGTTCATCCAAGAATGGTCGCGATTCAAATTCTCAACGCCTCGGCGTAAAGAGATACGCTGGGCAGGTTGTTAAAGCAGGCACTATCCTGATCCGCCAGCGCGGCACCAAGTTCCATAAGGGTGTTGGCGTCGGAATGGGTAATGACCACACCCTTTTCGCCCTCATTGACGGGCAAGTAAAGGTGGAGGGTCCAATGAATCGCCGCCGAATGAGCGTTTACGCAGACCAAGCATAAGCAGTTTGCTCTACCTCTCTTTCTGCCCGAGCCATGGCTCGGGCTTTCTTTGTTGTGGGGAATTAGTCCGGTGTATGAAATATATGTTGTGTCATACTTAAGTGAGGATGCTCTTGTGAATATTTCAGAACTATTCTATGGATCAGTGACTGTCGGCGAACGCGGGCAAGTCGTCATTCCGGCAGAAGCCCGGGCCGAAATGGGAATCAAACCTGGGGACAAGCTGCTCGTGATGCGCGATCCCTTCCACAAATGCCTGTCCATTGGGCGTATTGATCGGATGCGGGAGCTACTTGACGAATTTGAACTTGCCTATCAGCGGTTCGCCGAAGAGCATCAAGGAGCAGAGCCCGAATGAAACCAATCCTCACCGCTTTCACGTTGCTCCTGTCCCTGATCAGCATGGGGCAAGCCATCACCGAAGACCAAGCTCTAACCATCGGACTTGCCAATTCTCAAAGGATCAAGACCACGGAGAGCCAACTTCGCCAGGCAAGGGGCCGTACCCAGCAAGCACTTGGTATGTTGGGATTTCGATTGGATGGTCAAGCATCCTATGAAAGATATGAACCCGACCGAGTGATGGGGGGCGGAGGCGGACTGCCCGATTCCAAGACCGCTAGCCTCGCCTTGAACTATCCAATTGACCTTATGGGCTTGCGTGGCAAGGCAATGCGAGGCGCAAAGGCGAACGAACGCGCCGCCGAAAGCGGCGTAACCGTTGAAACGAACAACACAAAGGCGGTCATCAGGCGTGCGTTCTTTGAGTTGATACGAGCTGTGTGGCAGGTCCAGGTTCAGAAGGGCGCGCTCGAAGCAGCTCAGGCCAGGCTACAGAATGCCCAGTCCATGTTCACGCAAGGCTCAATTGCTCGTTTCGACGTCTTACGTTACGAGACCGCAGTTAGCCAGGCACAAGCGGCCCTTGAGGGCACGACGAACCAAGTTACGATTGCCAAACAAGTCCTAAATCAAGCGATGAGTCGCGACGTGTCCACCCCAGTCGAACTGGATTCGCCCTATCTTGATATTCATGCCGACAACCTACCCCGCTACGACCTGAAGGAGGGGGAATTGTTGCAACTAGCATTGGAGGCACGGCCCGAGCTGAGGCAACTGGAAGAAACCCTCCAAGCTCGAGCTTTCTTCACCCTGACCGAACGCGGCGGGACATTGCCTTCACTGAATTTGCAGGCCATGTATTTGCACACCTTTAGTCCCAGCGCGTTTACGCGTGAAGATGCCCTAACGTTTGGCGTCACCCTGAGCTTTCCCTTATGGGATTCGGGGATTACTCGAGCCCGCGTCGCGGTCGCCAAGGAGGACGAACTTCAAACGAAACTTGCGGCCGAGCAAACTCGAATCGCTATATCGCTGGAAGTGAAATCCGCGCTTGTCCAAGTTCGCAACGCACTCGCTCAGCTTGAGTTTTCGAAGAAGACCGTCAGTCTTCAAACGGAAGCATTACGGCTTGCTGAACTTCGCTACTCAGCGGGTGAAGGCATCTTGCTGGACGTAACCACGGCCGACAGTGACCTTCGTGCAGCCCTCGGTACCTTGGCAAGCTCACGATCTGATTATCTCATCGCTATCGCCTCTCTAAAGAAGGCCATTGGCTCCGACAACTTACCCCCTGCAATTCAATGAACCGCTTAGTCTTCATTCCCATCGTTTCCGCCGTGCTTCTGTCTGGTTGCGTTAACCGCGACGCTCAGGCCCAAGCCAAGAAAACCCAAGCTGTGCTTGCCGACCAGGTCGTACCCGTCCGGGTCGAGACGACCATCGCGAAGCCCTTTGCTACCCTACTTGAAATCACCGGGTCCCTCACGAGCAATGACGATTCTGAAGTCGGGGCACGGGTCGGCGGCCGCTTGGTTGCCGTTCTTGTGAAGGATGGTGATTCGGTCGTCGCCGGTCAGGTGCTCGCCCGACAGGACACTCGCGAAGCATTGACACGGGTCCGACAGGCCCAAGCCCAATTGAGCTCGGCTTTGGCGGGGCTCCGCGAAGCACAGACCGAAGCCATGGTCGCTCCTCAGCGGTCCACAGCAACGGTGCGAGCCGCACGGGCCCAACTAGCAACTGCCGAAGCCAACCTGCTGAAGGCCCGTAATGGAGCGCGGTCCGAAGAGAAGCGCCAAGCCGAAGCCCAGCTGAGGGCCGCTAAGACAAATCTGGATATTGCTCGAAAGGACATGGACCGCGGCCAGAAGCTACTGGATGAAGGTGCCATAAGTGAGCGTGCCTTTGACCAATATCGCCAAACGTACGCCAATGCACTGGCTCAATACGAGAGCGCCCTTGAAGCGAATAGTTTGGTCCAAGCCGGCTCCCGGTCCGAAGACATCAAGGCCCTGGAAAGCCAAGTCTCCGCTGCGCGCGAACAGCTGCAGAGCGCTTTGGCTAGTCAACGCCTTGACCCCCAGTATCGAGACCGGGTATCGGGAGCCGTGGCCCAAGTGGATTCAGCCCGGGACGCAGTCGCATTGGCCATGCAACAGGTCACGGATGCTACGATTCGTGCACCGTTCTCGGGCAAGGTCGCTGGCAAGCCGCTTCAGATCGGCACCTACGCAGGAGCAGGCACTACCGTGATCCACTTGGTCGGTAGCCAGGGCATCTACTTCGAAGGTGAAGTTCCCGAGGTGAAGATTTCAAAGATAACGGCTGGTCTCCAGATGTCAATTCAACTAGATGCCCTTCAGGGGCGCTTGTTCAATGGTACGGTGGCTGCGGTCTCTCCGCAAGCGGAGTCTCTTGGACGACTCTACAAGGTCCGCATTACGATAAACGGTAATCCGCCTGATATAAAGTCGGGCATGTTCGCAAGGGCAAAAATTGAGACCGACACTATCCCAGATGCGATCACCGCCCCTTCATCGGCAGTTTTGGGAGACGAAGGCGCCAAGTACGTTTATGTTGTCCAAGATGGTAAGGCGATGAAGCGCTCGGTAAAGGTCGGGTTAACCCAAGCTGGACGTGCCCTAGTCTCACAAGGATTGTCGGAGGGCGACAAGGTGGTCGTACAGGGCCAATCGCTCCTGGCAAGCGGCACCACGGTTCGAATTGAGGACTCTGGGAAGTAATTCATGGGGCTCACCAAACTCGCGATTACTCGCCCGATCTTTATCTTCATGCTGATGTGCTTGGCGGCCTTCGGGGGCCTCTTTGCCTTGGGCAAGATGCGGGTAGAAGATAACCCGGAAGTCCAGTTCGGTGTCGTTACCATCCAGACGGCCTACCCCGGCGCCGGGCCGGAGGAAGTGAACTCCCTGATCAGCCGCCGGGTTGAAGAATCCATCTCGGGCATCAACGGCCTGCTGGAGCTCACATCAACGTCTCAAGAGGCGGTCTCCGTAGTGGTAGCTCAGTTTGAGATTGGGACTAACATGGATACGGCCCTGAATGACGTCCGATCGAAAGTGGACGCCATTGTGGCTGATTTGCCCAAGGAAGCCCTCGCCCCGTCAGTCACAAAGCTGGATAGTGCTAGTGAGCCCATCGTAACCATGTCGCTCAGTAGCGATAAGCTCAGTCCTCGTGAACTCAGAACCCTGACGGACGATAAGATCTCGGATCGCTTTGCCCGCCTATCCGGTGTTGGAGCGGTTGAAGTCAGCGGCGGCGATGAGCGCGAGATCCAGGTTCGGATCAAGAAAGACCGCCTACTGAGTTTTGGCATTGGTATTGCCGATGTGCAGAGAGCAATCTCCCAGGCTACGCTGAACTTACCTGCCGGTCGAGTGGTTTCTCGGACCGAGGAGTTTTCAGTCCGCATTCTCGGAGAATTCAAAAATGCCGCTGACATAGGAAGCACGGTCATTCGAGTCTCTGACCCTCAGAAGCCTGGCGCAGGAGCCACCTTTAAGCTCAGCGACGTTGCCGAAGTTGTTGATACCCAAGCGGAGAAGCGCCGTCAGGAAATGGTCGACGGGGCGCCAGCCGTGGTGGTTGACATCCAAAAAGCTCGGGAGGGGAATGCTATTGAGATCGGCAAAGGGGTTTCCGACATGATCCCGGTGCTCGAGAAAGACTATGGGGTCAAGATTGTCAAAGTCACCGATACGTCTGTTCAAGTCGCCGAGTCGGTTGATGACCTAAAACTAACGTTGATCATCGGCATCATCCTCGTGACCGCGATCATCTACCTGTTCCTACACAATTTACGCGGCACGCTCATTGTGGCCATTGCCATCCCAATTTGTTTGCTTGCGACTTTCATCGTGCTCGCCATCACGGGCAACACATTGAACAACATGACCTTGCTGGCGATGTCGCTTGCCATTGGCGTGCTCGTTGATGACTCCATTGTTGTTCTCGAAAACATATATCGCCACCTGCAAATGGGTGAAGATCCAACTTCCGCGGCGATCAATGGCCGAAGTGAGATCGGGTTGGCGGCCATTGCAATTACCTTAGCGGACGTCGTCGTGTTCTTGCCGATGGCCTTTATGGGCGGCATCGTAGGCCAGTTCTTCCGTCCGCTCGGCATTGCCTTTGCCGTCGCCGTGACCATTTCACTATTCGTGAGCTTCACGGTCACCCCCATGCTTGCGAGCCGCTGGTACAAGGCGGGTGAAGACGTAGAAGGTCAAGGCGGTAAGTTTGCCCACGCCTTTGACCGCGCCTTTGAGCACTTGCAAGAAGGCTACGCTCGAGCCCTTGAGTGGGCCTTGAACCATCGCTGGTTTGTATTCATTGCGGGTTTTGCTTCGCTACTCGGTGTTGGCTTGTTTATCGGCGGGGGCTCTGCCGCTACTCCGAAGGATGCCTTGAGCCACGGCGGACTCATGGGGATCATGATGATGACGGGCGTGGTCGCTGTACTATCCTTCATTTGCACGCTGATCTTTGTGCGCAAGTTTCGATTGAGAATCCTTTGGGGGGGAGCGCTGTTCGCGTTGGTCTTTCCAGTCTTCTCGTATGCTGGATATCAGTATGCACAGTGGAAAGGGTCCGCCCTCTTCGGGGTTGAGTTTGTGCCTGCGACGGATCAAGGACTGGTCAACATTACGATTGAGCTTGCGCCAAACGCGACTATGGACCAGACCGGAAGAGTCGTAAAGCGCGTTGAGGCATTCGTTGCTAAGCATCCTGAGACGGAAACCTATGTCACAACAATCGGCACTTGGTCTGGCGGATTTGGCGGCGCGGGTGGATCAAGTGGAAGCAACCTCGCCAGCATCAGAGTGAAACTCAAAGATCGAACGGCGTTCCTAGACAAACTCACCCCTTGGTTAGACCACCACGACAAGACCCGAACCCAACGGGATACCTCGGTGGTCGCCGACCTGACGGCTGAAGTGGGTAAGGTGCCTGGCGCCAAGGTGACGATTTCTGCATCCAGCGGATTTGCGTTTGGCGCACCCATACAAATGTCATTCTCCAGCGATAACCGAGAACTCCTGGCCCAAGCTACGAGCAAGATTCGGGACCTGCTCAATGATGGGGCGATCGAAGGCGTCGTATCGCCAGAAGTGAGCTCAAAGCCAGGCAAACCGGAGTACCGAGCCATTCCTGATCGAGACCGGATGGCCGACGCGGGGGTCTCTACCTCCGATATTGCCCTCACGATGCGAATGCTCTACGAAGGCAACGACGACGTCAAGCTTCGCGAGCTCGGCAGGGAGTACCCGATTCGTGTGATGATGGACTTGGAAGACCGAAATAATCCGGATCTCATCAGCCAAGTTCCGGTTACCTTTTCACAAGGCAATCCAATCTTCTTGCCCCAGGTCGCCAAGCTCCAGCCAGGCTTCACGGTAGACAAGGTAGAGCGACGGAATCGCCAAGAGGAAATCCGTGTTACGGCAAATCTTTTACCGGGATACGCAGCAGGGACCGTGCAAGACCAGATTACGGGTTGGATGAACGAGAAACACCTCATTCCGGAGGGCGTAACGATGAAGCCACTTGGGCAAGCAGATGCCCAAGCTCGCGAAACCGTGTACTTGTTCACCACCCTGTTTATTGGCCTGTTCTTGGTGTACATGGTTTTGGCGTCACTGTTTGATAATCTGTTGTATCCGTTTATCATTCAGCTTGCTCAGCCGCAGGCATTCGTGGGTGCTTTGTTGGCCCTAGTGTTGACCGATAAGTCGCTGAACATTGTCGGCTTTATCGGTTTGATTGCCTTGGTCGGCCTCGTTGGAAAGAATGCGATCTTATTGGTTGACTACACCAATACGATGCGCGGACGTGGTGAAAATCGCCACGACGCCCTCGTGACGGCTGGGCGAACCCGATTACGGCCGATCATGATGACGACACTGGCCGTCATCCTCGGCATGCTCCCCGTTGCATTGGCGATCGGACGCGGCTCTGAATTCCGTGAAACCCTTGGCATCATCATCATTGGCGGCATTACTTTATCCACAATGCTCACGCTCCTTGTGATCCCATGCTCATACACCATTTTCGACGATCTAAGTAATTTGATCACCCGAAAGACCGGGCGCAAGCTGGGGCCGAGCGAGTTACTTCACAAGAAGTAAGCCGGGTACGATAGAACCTTCTGGGGCTTCCCAGAAGGTTCAGCCTGAATGTCCACACTCGTGATTGTCGGTGCCCAATGGGGTGATGAAGCAAAGGGCAAAATTGTCGACGTATTAGGCTCACAGGCACGCATCGTGGTCCGATACAGCGGGGGCAACAATGCTGGTCATACCGTCATCGTTGGGCAAGATCGATTTACCTTCCACCTAATTCCGAGTGGGATCCTACACAAGGATACGGTCTCAATTCTGGGCGGCGGCATGGTCATCTGTCCCAAGGGCCTAATTGAGGAATTGCAACGCACCCGCTCCATGCGATCGGAACTTGGAGCGATGATGATCTCGGCGGCCGCTCATGTAGTCTTTCCCTATCACCGGCTCCTTGATCAACTAGAAGAAGAAGCCCGTGGGCATAACAAGATTGGGACGACTAGTCGAGGCATCGGTCCGGCCTATCAAGACAAAGTAGCTCGCATTGGGATACGAATGGGCGAACTGGTCCGGCCCGAACGATTTGCGACACGATTTCGGGAAGTTCTAACCGTGAAAAATCGCTTGCTGGAGATGTTCGGGCACCCTCCGCTCGAGTTTGAGGCCCTTCTTTCAGAGTTCTCGGGCTATGCCGACCAGCTTCGAGAGTTTGTTACCGATACCGAGCCAGTGCTTCAGGACGCCATTGAACGAGGCGAACGAGTACTTTTCGAAGGGGCACAAGGCACATTTCTTGACCTTGATCAAGGCACTTACCCATTCGTAACATCCAGCTATCCAACGGCTGGTGGAGCCTGTATCGGCTCGGGGATTGGCCCCCGAGTCATTGACTCGGTGCTGGGAGTGTGCAAAGCGTATACAACACGCGTCGGAAGCGGCCCCTTCTGCACCGAGCTTGACAATGAGATCGGTCAGCAAATCCGTGATCAAGGCAACGAGTATGGTACGACAACCGGGCGCGGACGCCGCTGCGGCTGGCTTGACCTCGTGGCCCTACGGCAGTCTTGCCGTATCAATTCTCTCAGCGGGCTCGTTGTTACTCGCCTTGATGTCCTCCGAAATATCCCTGAACTCCAGGTCTGTACTGGCTATCGGCTGAACGGCTCGGTCATTAACCACTTGCCGTCCGATATTGATGACCTAGCCGCCGTTGAACCCGTCTACGAAACCCTGCAGGGGTGGGACGAGGATCTACAATCATGCCGGAGCCTGGAAGACTTACCAAGGTCAACTCGTATTTATCTCGATTTTATTGAGAATTATACAAAGACGCCGATTGCCATCCTTTCTATTGGGCCTGAGCGAGAAGAAACGATCGTGCTTCGGCGCGATCTCATCTGGTCCCATTAGATCAAACAATACCGCTTCGAAGCAGATCTTTGAGGGCAATCATTCCAAGAGGTTCGCCTGCAGGCCCCAGAACCGGCATTTCACCGATTTTTTTAGGATTATTCTGAAAGCTCTCCAACGCATCGACAGCCAATAGATCCGGAGGAATACTTGTATATTTTACGGACATTATTTCGCTCGCAATTGCTCCCATCGGGTTCTCTGATGCGAGAAAATGTCGACGAATATCACCATCCGATATTATTCCGACCATTTTTCCAGTTTTTTCGATCACGCAGACCGCGCCGGCTCCGGCCCTGGTCATGCTGCGAAGAACATCTAGGATTGACTCTTCTTGGCCAATGATGGCATTGTCCTCACCTGAACGCATCACATCGGCAACTGTCAACAAGAGGCGTTTGCCTAAGGCACCTGCTGGATGGAACCGGGCAAAATCTTCACGCTGAAATCCTCTCATCTCCATCACTGCAACAGCAAGGGCATCGCTTACTGCTAGCATCACCGTTGTGCTGGTGGTCGGGGCTAAATTATTCGGACAAGCCTCCTCCACTACCCGAGTATCAAGTACCAAATCGGCGCTCCGCCCAGCTGTGCTATCTACTCGACCTGTAATCAGGATGGACTTGGCACCGAGTTTTTGAAAAGATGGGAAAAGGCTCGTTATCTCATCCGTCTCCCCACTGTGGCTGTAGAGCAAAAGGATATCCTGTTCAGTCACCATGCCAAGATCACCGTGCATAGCCTCGGTGGCATGAAGAAATAAACTAGGTGTTCCGGTACTGCTTAATGTGCCCGCTGTTTTCCGAGCAATATGTCCGGATTTACCCACTCCACAAGTAATGACGCGTCCTTTACACTCAAACATCCAGGTCGCGGCAGTTTCGTAATCCGTACTTAGTGATTCGGATAATGAACGAATAGCTTCGGCTTCCATTCGGAGCACCCGTTCGATAGCGCCCCTCATACTCGTGGCCCCCAAGGCAGGATTCTTTTGCCGAAAAGTGAAGCAAGCCATTCAGTAGCCACACGCACCGTAGCATTGTTACTGTCGAGGATAGGATTAACCTCCACCACATCAAGACCAACTAATTTATCAAATAATTGCTCGTTTATCAGTTCCGCCAGCAGGTGGGCCTCCCGGTAGCTTAATCCGCCTCGAACTGCGGTACCCGTACCTGGGGCCAAAACGGGATCAAGCACATCTACATCAAACGATATCCAAAGATGTGTGCAACCGCTTCGAGCGAACCACTGAGTGAACTTTTCAAAAGCGACCAACAACCCATGGCGATCAATAACTTCCATGCTGATTGGCATTGACCCTGGCATACCCTTGGCAATGGTGCGCGCCTCGCCTAGGTCAACATCTCGAAGGCCGAGCCAAGCAAATTGCCCTTCAACCATCAGTTCACCCTGCATGGCCTCCTCGATCAGCCGCTTCCACTGGTGGTCCTTCAGCCCCTTTGGATGCTCCGCATAGTCACGCCCAAGCATCGCAGCAATGGGCATCCCATGCAAATTGCCGGTATGGGAAGAGTGTGGATCATTAACATCAGCATGGGCATCAATCCATAGTACAGCTAGTTTTCCGCCTTGCTTCTGAACATGGCGATGCGCGACGGGCACGGAGCCAAGGGCAACGGAATGGTCACCCCCCAAGACAATAGGAGTATGCCCACGGCCCAGAACTGCCTCTACGTGGTCCTGGGTAGCGAAATAACATGCTAGCGCTTCATTGAAGTAGCGCAGACCAGTTCGGTCTTCCGAGCGCGGCTTCGATCGCACCTCATGCCATTGACTGACATTTCGGCGATACATGAGCCGAACATCGCGCCGGTCATGCCGCTCAAAGGCGTAACGGATCGCCTCGGGCCCGAGAGCACTGCCCGGCTGTTTGCCGCAACGGTCAAAGAGGACCCCTACGATCTCGGCCTTCATCGGCCTCATAATACCGGGATGGGCAACTGCGTTGGGGTACTTGCGATTCAGGGTGATTACGCTTGTCACCTGGCGGCGCTGAGCAGAATCGGAGCCAGTGGCCTTGAAGTTAGATCCAAAGAAGATTTGGACCAGTGCACTCATCTGATTATTCCCGGAGGTGAAAGCACTACCGTCGGCAAGCTCTTACAACGATTTGGGCTTGGCCCCGAGATTCAGACACGAGCACGCGCAGGCATGCCCATCTGGGGGACGTGCATGGGCATGATCATGCTAGCTAGAGCGATTGAAGAAACTGATCAGTATTCACTTGGCCTTCTTGATATAACCGTACGACGCAATGCCTTTGGGCGGCAGATCCACAGCTTTGAGAGCATCATCAATGTGGAGGACGTGGGCGATGTCACGGCCGTTTTTATCCGAGCTCCCATTGTCACCAATGTGGGCTCGGCTCGTTCTATAGCCACCTTTGATAGTCAGGTTGTCGCAGTACGACAGGATCGCATTGTTGGAACCAGTTTCCACCCAGAACTAACGGTTGACACCCGCCTGCACGAGTGGTTCATAAATGAGGTGGGCTCCGCTCAGAGGGGGTGAGACGGAGCCTTGGGGAGAGAAGATGTGGAGTCTTCCACTGATTCAACGCCTATGACTGGCAAATGATTACGCTGGATTCATGAGTCCTAGGCCCAGCGACTCAGCGACCTACTGCGTAGCGCAACCAGACATCCGGGCTCTTGCTCCCCGCTTCCACATTCTCTAGTTCAAAGCGAGATTCAAGGACGAGGTATCCACCCAAGCGGCCCGGCTCCCAACGAGGCCCTTCACCCGTACACCTCGGCGCGATGAAGAGGTCGAGCCGGTCTACTAGGCCCTGGCGAATAAACTCAGCATGAGTCTTCGAACCACCCTCAACCAGCGCCCCTGGAACTCCCGCCTTCGTCAGTTCCGCCAAAACCGCCGAAAGGTCGAGTTTGCCGTCAATCAATGGGATTGGGATATCACCCTCCTGAGCGTTTTCATCGGCCACGACCCGCCAAGTTGGCGCGAGTCCATCCGTAAAGACCTTCAGGTCACCTGAAAGCCGGCGCCGGGGGTCAAGGACAATCCTAATCGGGGGTTCCGGTAGATCAACATCTCGCACCGTTAGCTCGGGATTGTCCTGATGGACGGTATCGGCACCCACCAGGACGGCACCATGTTGAGCCCGAAACTTCCGCCCAGCCATCCGGCTTGCCTCATTAGTGATGATCCCAGGGCCAATCCGCCCATCAACGGTCATCGCGACCTTGAGTGTCACGAAGGGGCTTCCTGCTCGGAACTGGTGAAGCCAAACGGCGTTCATGGCTTCGGCTTGTTCAGCAAGAAGCCCCACATGGACCTCAATCCCGGCGTCCCGTAGCCGTGCAATGCCACCAGCACCCCTTCCTGGGTCTTTGACGGCGACATACACTCGCGCGACCCCTGCGGCGATCAAGGCGTCGGCACACGGCGGGGTACGCCCGTGATGGGCGCAAGGCTCCAGAGTGACGTAGACATCGCACCCTCGAGCAGCCTGGCCTGCTTTGGCGAGGGCGTCGATTTCAGCATGTGCGCCGCCAGCGAATTCGTGTGAGCCGAGAGCGATTAACTTATCATCCCGTACGATCGCGCAACCAACCATTGGATTGGGGGCAGTGTAGCCCGTGTATCCCATGAGGATTGCCTGACGCATCCAGTGTTCATGCATCGGGCTTCTCATGATCCTTGAGCGACCCTTCGATGAGGTCACGCACATTCTGCTTCGCTTCAAGGACAAACTCGCGCCGGTTACGCCTCATGATGAGCACAGCACCGAAGGCGGCCGACAGGAAGGCCATGCTCGTCAGCAAGAAGTAAGTCAGGGCCCTTGCTCCCCAACTTGCTAGTTCAGCTCGGGGGGCATCTGGGTGGGGACGTCCTCCCAACGCTAGGGGCCAACACAGTAGTAAGAGAACACCAAAAATGAGGAGAGCCGAAGTGACAACATTCAACCGCATGCGGCTCGTAGCTCCTGCACGCCTTGCTGGATATTCGTGGCCTTGGCCAGGTAGCTTCCGGAGACAAACACATTTGCCCCCGCATCCCTTGCCAATTTGATTGTGTTGGGATCAATGCCCCCATCCACCTCAATATCCAAGTTTGGTGCTACCGATCGAATCTTACGGACCTTGTCCAAGCATGATGAGATGAAAGCCTGCCCACCCCATCCTGGATTTACGGTCATCACAAGGGCCACATCAATCGCATCAAGCACGGCGAGAATTGCTTCCACGGGTGTTGCTGGATTGATGGCAACGCCAGATTGAACTCCTCGCTTCCGGAGGGCCGAGCAGTGAAAATGGGCGTGCGCGGTTGCCTCGGCGTGGAAGATAACTCGCTGACAGCCCGCCTCAATAAAGGCATCAAAGTGTGCTTCCGGCGTCTTCGTCATCAAATGCGCCTCCATCGGAACCGTTCCAAGATTACTAATGGCGGCGGCAAGATCCGCACCGAAAGTGATCGGAGGGACGAACTGGCCGTCCATAACATCGAGGTGGATCCAGTCAACCTGTGCCGCGTGCAATTGCCGAACCGGATCTCGAAAGTTGTCGGGTGGGAACGAGAGGATAGACGGCGCTAGCTTCAAGGCTCGGCTACCCCGGCGGCCTGCCCTGGTGATTTCTCAATCGTCTTAACAAGATCATTGTTGAAGAATATCTTGAAATAGACGGGATCACCAAATCCGTCAGCCTCAATTTCAAACACTTCACCAGCACGATGCCGGTCGTCGTGTATCGTTCGTGCTCCGCTGATGTCATTTATGTCAACCCGCACGTTCACTGTCCCTATGCCCTTGGGCATTGAAATCCGTAGCTGATATGAACCCCTCGCTTGAGCGATTTGAGATACTGCCTCATTTCGGCTATCGGTACTAACGGTCAGCCGAATTCGTGTCCCACGCTCAACTTTACTCCTAGGGTCAGGCGTCGTTGACATCACACGACCAGGTTCGAGTTCCCGGCTCCTTCTCTGCTCAATTGGATCGGCGATTTGCAGATCAAGCCCTAACAGGAGGGATTTGGCTTCTTCGAGGGTCCTTCCCTTGAGATCGGGCACCTTAACGAACTTGCTTCCGCGGCTAATAGTGGCGGAGACGGAAGCCCCTTCACGAACCATATTCTTGGGTGGCGGGTCCAGCTTCAAAATGATGCCTTCGGGCTGACGCTCGCTAAACTCCTTACGGCCTTCACGAAGCGACAACCCCATGGCTTCGAGTCGCTGCTTGGCTTGCGCAACCTGCATTCCCTCCAGGTTCGGAACAGGGATTTGCTTTGGTTTCGTTAAGCTCCAAAAAACCCACATGCCGATCATTAGGATCAGCGCACAAACAAAGGTATAGGCCACACCAGTTAGCCACCTTGGTAATCGGTCAGCAACGTCTAACTCCTCTTGTTTCTTCCTTGGTGACCGCATAGGTTGCTCAGCTATTTGGGGCGGCTCATATTGCCTTGATTTGGTAGAGGTACTGATTCGCTCAATCATCGGCTCGGAGACGGTCGCTGCGGGGGCGACTGCCGCCACACCGTCAAATGGCCACGAAATCGAGCGACCAAAACGCACGGCATCCTGCATGATTCGTAAGTCTTTCTGTAGCGCACGACAATCCGCATATCGCATGGATGGATCCTTGCTCATGGCCTTTTTGACAATCTCTTCCAACGGCCCTGGCACACTCGGATTTAACCCTCGCAGGCTGGGCACAGGTGCGGTCAAGTGCTTGCTCGCCAAAGCGATTGGAGTGTCGCCACTGAACGGCGGTCGCCCGGTGAGCATTTCGAACATCAGCACTCCAACGGCGTAGACGTCACTTGAGGCAGAAGGCATCGTGCCTTGACTGACCTCAGGAGCCAAGTAATTAGCGATCGTTGGTAGCACGGCCGATCCGGCAAGCCGCGACTTCGAATAGGAAACCCATATCCCTGGCTGCAGGAGGGATATCTTGCCGTCTTGAGCAACTAAGATATTCTTCGCCGTAACTTCTCCGTGGACAAGGCCGGATTCATTGATGATAGCCACCGCATCGGCCATCTGGATGGCCATTGAAATAGCCACCGGCACCGAATATGGGGCTAACTTTCGCAGACGCTCATCGAATGGCTGACCGGTCCGCGCTTCGGATAGGATAAATGGCTCTCCTTCGTGTTCGTCTACCGAGAGAAAGTGTTCAACATTTGGGCTATTGATCTCGCATAGCTGCGCGACCGTCGCCTGAATTGCCTCAACAAAAGCGGTCTCCTTGTTGAATGGCTCACGAAGCGTACGGACCAATACTTCCCTGGATTGTGTCCGGTCGGTTGCTCGGTAGAGAGAGAATATGGGCCCCTCGTCAAGGAGCTCCGTTAACTCATATCGAATCTTTAGTAAGCTACCGATCAACAACATCCTCCTTGATAAGAGACAACGCAATAAAGACCCCCAGAAGCCCTAAGCTCAGGAGCCGAACCTGGGGCACGTCAACCATTCGTGCATATTCCGTTGCTTTGCCCTGAAAAAAAAACCATTGACTCGCCCCGTAGCCGAGAGCAAGCATCGCGGCGGTGAAGCCAAGCAATCCAGACCTAATCGCGCTTAAGTTCATCAATAGAGCGGATAACGTCGTCTACGTTAACGCCAGTCCTTAGTTTACACGTTCCGATGCCACCCACTAAGCTAAGGGCTAGCCCATCTCCCGTTGATTTCTTGTCAGAAAGCATGGCTTGAACAAGATCCTTTGCGCTCAGTTCGTCGGGGATCGCTATGGGCAAATGATGCGCACTTAGGGTTGCGGTAATTGCCGTGCGAGTGAGGGGCGGGGCAAATCCGAGCGACTCACTGATTTGGGCTTCCGTGGCCATACCAACGGCAACAGCCTCTCCGTGAAGGAGACCCTGAAAGTCCTGTAAGGTCTCAATTGCATGTCCCACCGTGTGGCCGAAATTCAGCGTTGCCCGTAGGCCACTCGTATCCATTTCATCGCGCTCTACGATAGTCGCCTTGTGGGAGATGCAAGTTCTGATAATCTCGGTCAATCGGCCATCCCCCGGCATGAGCGGGAGCTTACTCAGGCTCGTGATTAGGGGTTCATCCATGATGAACCCGTACTTCAGGACCTCAGCAACCCCAGCAGTAAACTCGCGACCAGGCAGTGTTTGAAGCACCTCAGGGCAAATGTACACCGTCGTTGGGGCTTTGAAAGCTCCGACGAGATTCTTGCCAGAGGGAAGATCAATACCAACCTTCCCCCCTACACTCGAGTCCACCATCGAGAGTAGCGTAGTAGGGATCTGTATCAAGGGAACGCCTCGCATGTAGGTACTTGCCGCAAATCCCGCGAGGTCACCAATCATGCCTCCTCCAAAAGCCACTAGGTGCTGGTGCCGCCGCATTCCATTCCTCGCGAGCCAGTTAAGAATGCGATCGAACTGCCCCATCGATTTACTGGTCTCGCCGGCTGGAACTACTAGCGTAGGCAGATCAGGACGGAAGTGATGGACATACTTTTCTGACAGGTGGCTATCAGTGACTACAAACGACTCCGCTGGGACCGCTTCCCTAGCCACTTCCAGTGTCGTGAAGATGATGGGGTATGCCCCCTGACGGTGGCGGATCTTCATGAAATCAACCTTTCATACAACTGTTCGGCCGCCGCTTCAAGGTGTTCTGCATTCACATTGAAATGAATATCCGCCTGCCGATAGAGCGGATAGCGTACCTCCGCCAGGGCATCAAATCTGGCCTCCCAGTCCGAGTGCTCTAGCAAAGGCCGACGCTTCTTACTCTTGATGAGGCGTGCCTTCAGCTGTTCAATCGGCACATCAATGAAGATCGTTGTACCGAGGCGCCGGAAATGCTCCCAGTTCTCGGGTGCCAGGACAATTCCTCCTCCTGTAGCCAGCACGCCGAGGCCCGGCTCGAGCCCTTGGAGGATGCTAGTTTCGTGACTCCGGAAAGCTTCTTCGCCGTAGACCGCAAATACTGAAGCCACGCGACGACCAAATCTAAGCTCAAGCAATGAATCGGTGTCCTGGAAGGGCACATCGGCCAGCTGCGCCAAGGCTCGACCAACCGTCGACTTACCCGCTCCCATCATCCCCAAAAGGATCCATGCTCCGTCCATAAAAAGCTGTGACCGAGCTTACCGCTCGGCCACACTTTTCATTTGGAGACAATCGCCTTACGGAGCGAAAGAGTCGTCGTCTTCGTGCAGGACTCGTGCCGTGACAAAGATCAGCAGTTCGCTGTCGTTACGATTCTGAGAAGTCGAGCGGAACAGGCTACCGATGATCGGCAGATCACTAAGGATCGGGAATCGCGTTACGCTCGTATTGTCTTGCTTCGTGTTGAAGCCAGCAATCAGGATCGTCTCCCCATCCTTGACTCGCGTTGCAATCTGAATTGAGGAACTCAGCTGATCAGGAATAGCCTGCCCGCCGCCCGGTGGCGTTCGGATTTGACCGAATTGTTGCACCTGCGGGGTGAGAGTCATCGTAATGGTTCCGTCATTATTGATACGCGGTCGAACCGATAGGAACGTGTTAATAGTGAGCGGAATCGGGTTGAAGGTCGTTGTAATAACGCCTTGCGTTACCGTCTGGTTAGGCACAAAGATCGTGGTCGTTGTGTTCTGCGAGATAAACCCGTTCTGATTGTTGAACGTTCGCACCAATGGCGCCGAAACCACTTTGCCTTCCCCTTCAATCAACTGCGTGCGCAGGCGGGTCACCAAGTTGCCCGTGCTGTAGTTGAGGAAGATCGGATCACCGGTTCGGGCGAAGGCACCGGGGTTGTTACCCGCAAAGACCGCGCCTCGTGAGAACGTCCAGTCAATACCAAATGTACGTGAAACGCTTTGGCTGGTGGTAATAAACTCAACCTTTACCTCAACCTGCTTTGGAGCTATATCAAAGAGTGCAATTGCGGACTGCAGTTGGCGTATCGCCTCGTCCGTACCCCGTACAATGATGGAGTTATCAGTCGGATCGTAGGACAAATACTCAATCCCGTCCGGCACCAAGCCTTGACCTGGAGTGATTGCGATACCACCCTGACCGCCGCCTTGGCCACCAACACCGCCGCCTTGTCCGATGCCACCGCCTTGACCAGCGCCACCAGCTCCACCACCGGGGAAGCCGCCGCCCAATTGGTTCGCGGTTTCTCCAGGCAATGTAATGTCATTTCCATTCTCGGGCAATGGCTGTTTGTCAAGATCGCTTGACTTCAATGGGATCACACCCTCGCTAGTTACGGCGTTGATCGTTCCCGATTGGTAAGGCCGATACGACGTCAGGTTGCGAACGTAGTTGGAGTCATTAATGGCCGAGTATGGGTCAGGTGTCCAAGCACTCAATATCTGCTGGAAGACGACCTTGGGATCGCTCTTCATCAAACGGATCTTGCGCGTTTCAACCGGAGCCTTTGGCGCAGCAACGCTTCCCACCGTGGGTTTGCCCGCTGGCTTGCCAGAACGAATAATGTAGACCCCAGCTTCGTTTCGCTCTACCCAACCTCCAGCTGCTTCCACCATAAACTGAATTGCATCGTCAGCCGAGGCACGGCGCAAAGCCACGGTGATCGGACGAACCTTTGATT
>JADZDX010000016.1 GCA_020850835.1 Fimbriimonadaceae bacterium | reverse complement strand
CCGCTGATGGACGAAATGAACGGAGCAAGATTGATCTTTGCCATATTTGTTTCCCGCAACGCATGGGCGTTGCTATAGCCCTTATAGGTAAAAGTTATAGGAAACTTTAGGTTTTGAACTGGAGCAATCGGTCAACGTGCTTCGCCAAGATGTCGTATTCGACGTTCATCTGATCGCCAACCGACCGGAGCTTTAGGTTCGTATTTTCAAGCGTATGCGGGATAAGGTGGACATCAAACTCCGCACCCTGAGGGTTCGCGATCGTCAACGAAATTCCATCAAGGGCAATTGACCCCTTTTCGGCAAGGAAGCGGGGGTCGGTTGCTTTGATCACCATCTTTGTGGACCCGTTTAGTGGATCAATCGCCAAGACCTGCGCCAGACCATCTACATGCCCTTGGACAATATGGCCCCCAAAGCGGTCGTTCAATTGCATCGCCCTTTCTAAATTGACCGTATCTCCCACAGCTAGTTTTCCGAGCGTCGTTCGCGCTAGTGTCTCCTCGCTGAGATCGAACATGAGCCCGTTGTCACTCGACACGAGCGTCAGGCAAACCCCATTGACGCTGATGCTCTCGCCGACTTCAAAATCCCCCGACCAACCAGTCACAACTAGCCGGGAACCCGAGCACTTGACCTCACCCAGGGCTTCGATGATGCCGGTGAACACCTAGGCAACCTCGGCGCGCTGCTTGATTGCGCCCAACACGCCCTCCATGTTCTTCACCACAATGCCGTGGATGACCTTCCCTACCAAGGGGCCAAGACCGGGGACCTTATACTCGTAGTTCACGATCGAATGGAAGCGGGTGGCTTCCCCTTCGGGAGTGAATTGCCAAGCCCCATCCATCCGATCATAGTCACCCGACAACTGTCTAAAGGTACAAGAAAATGCTTGATCGTTCCACACATCTTCCTGCTGCCAACGGACCTTGAGACCAAATGTCGGCACGATTCCAACCCAGTCGCTGACAACCCGGTCCCCATCCTCGGACACGATCGTCAATGACTTCACATCGGACATGAAATCGGGAAAGGAACGATTATCCTTGGCGATGGCATACACCTTCTCTAGAGGCGCGTTAATGGTAACGATGGTCTCTACTGTTGGCATCTGGTCGCAAGAGGGTACCCTTTCAAGTTCACACCATTGAGTACGCCCGTGAAGATCGACACGATGCAAGCCCTCGTCCTGCACGAGCCGGGCTGTTTGTCCCTCCAGGAAGTGCCGGTACCGGAACCTGGACCGGGCGAAGTGCTTTTGCGCGTCATGGCGGCAACGACGTGTGGGACCGATCTTAAAGCTTATCTACGGGGACATCCTCAAATACCCATGCCAGGTGTTTTTGGGCACGAGTATGCGGGGGTTGTTCACGCGATCGGAGAAGGCGCACCGTTTCAGGTCGGTGATGAAGTGATGGGTGTGCATAGCGCCCCCTGCCAAGATTGTTCATGGTGCCAAGCGGGGCAAGAGAATCTTTGCGAGCACATCATGCGCACCAAAGTCCTTGGTGCGTACGCCGAGTTTCTCCTCATCCCGAAGCACATTGCCAGGCTCAATCTCTTTCATAAGCCGGCGTCCCTTTCGAACACGCGGGCGTGTCTACTGGAACCCTTGGCCTGCGTAGCCCATGGGATTTCGATGCTGAAGACCCACATCACTGACCGGGTGCTGATTCTTGGGCCGGGAGCAATCGGACTGATGTTTGCCGCTGCGTTCCGCGCCATGGGCATTCCCGATGTATCGTTGGCAGGGCGTAACAAAGCTCGGCTGGACGTTGGAGAGCTTTTCGGGGCCAGGCCGCTGGCCTGGGACGACCTCCAGGGAGACTACAACATCGTAATCGAGTGCACAGGGCGAGTGGACGTTTGGGAACGATCGCTGGAATTCGTTCGCCGCGGAGGACAACTCATGCTTTTCGGCGGCTGCCCATCAGGAACCTCGGCACGGTTCGACACGCATCGAGTTCATTACGACCAGATTTCCATTATCAGCCCCTTCCACTTTGGCACCCAAGCGGTGCGCCGAGCCAAGGATTGGCTTGAGGACATTTCACTACCGTTTGATCACCTCATTAGTGGAGACCGCGAGCTTTCAGAATCGCTCGGCGTCTTTGAGGACCTCAAGCGCGGTGTTGGCATTAAGTACGCGTTAAGGCCATGAGGCTCGCGGAGTACATTACGGGCGGGAGTGTTCGGATTGTGGCTCGCGAATGGCCCTCGTTGCCGCCAGGGGGCCTCATCATAAAGACCGAGGCCTGCGGCTTGTGTTCAGGTGAGCTGATGGCTTGGTACCTCGATCGAAAGGCTCCCCATGTATTGGGCCATGAGGTGGCCGGCATTGTGGAGCAGTCCGATGATCCACGATTTCCTGTCGGTAGCCGTGCCTTTACCCATCACCACGCTCCATGCCTCAAGTGCCCAAACTGCCGGCGTGGCGCATTCGTTCATTGCGGTCAGTGGAAGCGCACCAAGTTGGAGCCTGGTGGAATGAGCGAGTACTTTGCCGTCTCGGCCGAAGGACTGAATGACGCCTTTCGCGTGGATGGACTTCGATCCGTGGATGCCGCTCTCATTGAGCCCCTTGCCTGCGTACTAAAGTCGGTCGACCGAGCCGGGAGTCGCGGCGCCACGGCGATCATCGGCGCAGGTGCCCTCGGTTTGCTGCACGGGCTACTCATGCCGGATGCTCACCTTGTTGAGCGCGATTCTGGACGAAGGGCCTGGGCTCGACAACTCCGACTCAAGGTCGTTGAACCTAAGGAAGAGACCTACGACACTGTTTTCGTTTGCCCGGGATCAGGAGATGCGATTCAACTTGGATTTGAACTTCTTCGCCCGGATGGAACTCTGATTACCTTTGCACCGATGGCCCCAGGAGAACCCTTCCCTTTTAGTCAAGAGTTGGCCTATTTCAAGGAGATCAAGATTATTCCCACCTATAGTTGCGGACCCGATGACACCCGGGCGGCGTACAAACTTCTTGTTCAGGGTGCGATCAGGGCCGAACAAATTGTTAGTGATTTTGTGAAGTTAGAAAGCCTCCCCGAGACGTACGACAAGATGCGCGATGGCACGATACTAAAGGCGATGGTGGTGTTTGACTAGGCCCAGTAGGAAGCAATTCGGCAGGCAGTGCGTCCAATCTCTTGGAATGCGCGCACTGAGCACGATTTGGGCTTTTGGTCTTCTAGCGTTAAGCCATGCCCAGACATTCTCGGACACCCTAGAATCAAGAGGATTTCGAGTTCCTCCTGAGTGGATTTCTGAGTTGCCACCACAGATCCAACCCAGGGCATACCTGGCTTGGCAGGAGGCGCCTCTTGCGCCACCGGAGAAAACCGACGAGCAATTAGCCAAGGAGGATGAGGACTACTACAAGGACCTCGATCCCAAGCACCGTCAAGACCTTATCAACGACGTGAAGTTGGGGAGGCAGGTCGTCAAGGAGGTGAAGGCCGAGCTCAAGGAAAGCACGAGCCCAAACATGGCCGAGAGGGTTCGTCGAATCGGAAAGGAACTCGCCGACATCGCGAATCAGAACTCCGTGGATGTCACCTGGGGCGACAAACGGCTAAACCCATTCCGTTACACTTTTACCGTGGTGGAGGGAACGGACGTGAATGCCTTCTCAATCCCCGGAGGATTCGTTTACGTCTATGAGGGGCTCCTCAATTATTGCGAGACTGATCATGAGTTGGCCGGGGTTCTCGCCCATGAGATATCGCACGCTTCCTTCCGGCACATTGCAACCCTCCAACATGAGCAGAGCAAGCTCAATGCCATTACTTTGCCGCTGATTTTGATCGGCCTTCTCACGGGTGGTGAAGCGGGTACGGGCGTTGCCATGGCTGGGAACTACCTCTCGCAAGCCATTGGCTCGGGCTGGAGTGTAAAGGCGGAAAAGGCCGCGGACTTTGGCGGCTTTCAGTACATCAAACACTCGAACTATGAGCCGGTGGGGCTACTCACGTTTATGGAACGGCTCAACTTCGATGATCGGGGGACGGGGCGTATTGACTGGGGCATTTATAAGTCCCACCCGCCGAGTCGCGAGCGGGTCAATGCCTTCCTCAAGCTCATGACCGACCAAAAATTACCAATTCGACGTTCATTGAGTTCTACCACCCTTCGGGCTCTCCCCATTGAAGAGCGCGATGCCACGTTCTTGGTCAAGCTGATGAACCGCGTAGTTGTCCGCCTAGCGGGCGACAAGGCTTCCGATCGTGCTCATCAATTTGCCACTGAGCTTGATGCTGTCTTTGATGACGTACCGTCCGTGTCCGACTTTGAATCCCGACCCGATGGTTCCGTCATGGTCCGGGGCGAGCTTGTGTTCCGCGCTAGCGATAGTGATGTTGAAAGCACGAAGAAGACGCCGGGGGCGCTGGCCGATGAAGTTGTCAAGACCCTGAAGGCGGCGGCTTGGGAACTTCGCTATCGACTTTGGGACAATTAGTTCTGGCTCAGAGCCCGTCTCGCTGCCTCGATGATTCTTGAGCCGGTGCTGGGACCATTCATGGAGAGTTGCGCCTCGTACCCACCGCGCTCGTAATCCGCCTTGCTGAGAATATAGCCGATCCATCCGTTCGCATGGCTGACTACGGCTACGTGGATGCCCTTTCTAGCGCCCATCAGCCGGATCGTGCGGCCCAGTTCCCCGGATGGCTCACCCGGCACACCGATTATCATGACGCTGCCGAATTTGATGATGGATAGGTGAGCCTCTGGGGGAGCAAACTTGGTGACTACAGCCTGAGCCAAAGCCGGCGTGATTCCGTTTGCCTTGGCAAACTCGGGGTGTGGGCTTGGCGTGTCCAGTCGGATGGGCTCCGAAGAAAACTCTATACTGGAACTGGCCATTACCGTAGCCGGTGCCCTTTGTAAGCCTCGGGCGATTGCATCGGCGAAGTTGTTGGGAGATTCGGGCACAGGCGAGACGTCACCAATCGCACCGGGAAACGCCAAGCCCCCGTGACGGGACATTAGGGCACCGGGCCAATCGCCTCTGAGTTTCCGCTCCTCGGAACCGTACAAGGTGGCATGGGCGGCAAAGGTGCGAAACAGGGGTTCAGACTGCCCATCGGCAAAGTGCACGTCCACCTCGGTGGCCCAATTGTCCGGAACACCCAATGGCCGCCGAGCGCGGGCATAGGGTAGCGAGACCTGGCGAACGTCAAAGCTGACGATTTCGCGCTGCTGATTTGCCCGGGCCTGCCGGACTGCTTCCGCAATCCGATCTGACATCCAGTTTAGCCAGCGCCGACGAAAAGTCGCAATTCCAGGAATCTGGAAGGTCATTCGGTCATTGAGCATCTGACTGTCGGGTGCGCAATGAGTATGGGTGGCAACCATGAGGAGCTTTGCCTCACCGGTCTTTGCCCGAACCGCGGCGACGAGGGACTCGGGCACGGTCAGCAGTTCCAGGGAAACAAGGACAACATCCCCAACCACACGAGCCCGGGCGAAGATCGGATCTCCTCCCGGTTCAAAGAGGGCCCCTTGGCGCTCGGTGTACCCCCCCAAAGGTAGCGGTTCTGGAGGAGTCAAGTCGGCCTGACCGGCACCGAAGAGGAGCATCTGCCTATGGTACGCTAGTTTCCTATGAGTTTTGCGGTGAGCCTCTCCAGCGATACGCTATCGGTGGATCCGGGTTCGACCCAGCCACTGAGCATCGGCACCACGAATCATGGCTCCGATAAGGATCACTTCGAGATCCAGGTGGAGGGATTAGACCCGGCTTGGACAACGTTGCCTGTAGATAGTTTTGTCATCGAACCGGGCGAGACGCAAGTTCAAAAGGCACTCCTTCGGCCGCCGCGAGATTCGGAGAGCGCCGCTGGCTCATACCCATTTATAGTCACGGTACGGTCGCTCAACACGGGTGATTCGCATTCGGCTGAGGCGGTTCTGGAGGTGTCTCCCTTCCATCAACTCAGTATGAACGCCGAGCCCAAGCGAGTTGTCTTAGGTGGGCTCAAGCCGGCGGCCGAGTTTGATGTTTCCGTCATCAACCTGGGCAATACGGAGCATGAATTGCAAATCTTCGCCAGCGACCCTGAGAACGAAGTGGCATTCGAGTTTGAGCACGAGAAGGTCAGGGTCGGCCCGGGGCAGCAACGCAATGTGGTGGTTAGAGCCTCAACGCGGCGCTCAGCGCTTCTGGCAAATGGCAAGTTGTATGGAGTTGGATTTAGCACGAGGAGCACCGCCAATCCAACGGTAGCGGCTTATGCTCAAGCGCAAATTGAATTGAGGCCCGTTATTGCCCTCGCGCCATTCCTTACCGTTTTAGGGCTCGTTGCACTCAGCTTCGCCTGGTTTGCCACCATCCCCAAGCCACCGAAGATTGATCTCTTCCGCCCCGACCATACGGAGTTAAAAGTCGGTCAATCCGTCATCCTAAACTACCAAGTTTCTGATGCCAGCACCATCACCCTCTTCATCAACAATGAGTTGTATAAGACGACCAGCGAAGGGGCCGGGAATATCACGTTCTCACCCAAAGACCCGGGGCAATACACGTTGCGTTTGGAGGCAAAGCGAAATGACAAGCTAACTTCGAAGGTAGTGCAACTGAATGTGGCGCCACCCGACGAGATTCCCAAGCCCGAGATAGAGCGATTCAAGGTGAGTCAGACCTCCCTTGTTGAGGGTGAACCTTTGACGGTCACTTTCGCGGTGAACAGTGCGACGACCAAAGTCGAGATCCGTCCTATCGGTCTCTTTCCGGCTAAGGACCAGACAACCGCGACCTTCAAGCCCAATTGGATGGGGGCGGCGGACGTAGTAATCATGGCCACGAACGCCACTGGAGAAACGGTCACAAAATCAATCAGCGTGACGGTCAAGCCACTCGTACCGGAGATCGCCGCTTTCGCGATAAGCCCCAATAAGGCCATTGGCCCCGACGCGAAGGTCACGGTACGCTGGACCTTGAAGAATTGCGCCAGAGCCGAGTTGGAGTTCGATGGTCAAGTGATTCCCGTAAACGCAACTTCGGGATCGTATGAATTGACGGTCAATAAGTCGGGTCCCGTATCGGTCCGCGGATGGGATTCGAAGGGTAAGCCCGTCACGAAGTCCTCCATTATCGAGTGGCTACCGGAGGCCCCGAGCGAAGACCCAGCCTCCCCCGGAGGGAGCACACCGGTCACCCCCCCATCGGGGAATGGACAGATCGAGGGTCCCTCAACCAATACATGAAACGACGCGCCCTTCTTTCCGTAACCGACAAGACCGGGTTGCTTGAGTTTGCTCGGGGGCTTTCGGCCCTTGGTTTTGAACTGATTAGCACCGGTGGTACCGCCAACGCACTTCGGAGCGAGGGGCTCGAGGTGACGGAAGTTAGTGACCTCACCGGGTTCCCTGAGATGCTCGGTGGCCGGGTCAAGACCCTTCACCCGATAGTGCACGGGGGGATCCTAGGGGACACCCGCGACGCGAGCCACCGAGCTCAGATGGCGGAGGCGGCTATTGAGCCGATTGAGTTGGTCTGCGTTAACCTCTATGCCTTCGAGCAGACCATCTCTCAGCCTCATTCTTTCGACGATGCAATTGAGAGCATTGATATCGGAGGCCCAACCCTTATTCGCGCAGCGGCCAAGAACTCGGCGAACGTAATCGTCGTTGTTGACCCTAATGACTACGAGCAGGTTGTGTCGGCCCTTGCCAGCGAAACGGCACCCCAATTGCGGCGCGAACTGATGGCGAAGGCGTTTCGACACACCGCCTACTATGATTCAGTGATTGCCCGCTATCTGGAGCCGAACCAAGTTACGGAGACAGCCACCGTTGGCTACCGACTGCGGCAGGTTCTGCGCTATGGCGAGAATCCGCATCAGGATGCTGCGCTGTATACCGACCCCTTACAAAGCGATGGGGTCGCGCAAGGCGCCGTGATTTGGGGCAAAGAACTGAGCTACAACAATTTGTTGGATGCGGATGCAGCATGGGAACTGGTGAGCGACATGCCTCCCCTCTCATGCGCAATCATCAAGCATGGCAACCCTTGCGGTGCCGCGGTGTCGGATCAGTTCGCGCAGAGCTACCAATTGGCCCGGGCCAGCGACCCCATCAGTGCCTTTGGCGGGATCGCGGCCTTTAATGGCCCCGTGGATCAGGAGACCGCGGTGGCGATGACCGAAAAAGGAAACTTTCTTGAAGTCGTCATTGCAACAAGCTTTAGTGACGAAGCAAGGGCGGTGTTTGCGAACAAGTCGGGCTGGGGGGAAACCGTTCGTTTGCTGGAGTGCCCCGTTTCAGTTGGCCATCAGCCCAGCGTGTTGCGACCCATTCGGGGCGGAGCGCTGTGGCAAAAGACAAAGGACTCAGAACCCACTTGGCAAGTTGTGACCGAGCGGAGTCCCACTGATGAAGAATGGGCGGGGCTGAAACTCATGTGGACGGTCGTGAAACACGTTAAATCAAATGCGATCGTCGTCGGAACAGGCACACGCCTCCTTGGAACGGGTGCCGGGCAAATGAACCGTGTTCAAAGCGTACGCCTTGCCCTTGAACAAGCAGGCGACGCAGTCAAGGGAGCGTGCCTCGCCAGCGACGCCTTTTTCCCCTTCAGCGACTCCGTAGAGACCGCCGCTCAAGCGGGCGTCGCGGCGATAGTTCAACCTGGCGGCAGCAAGAAAGATGCAGATTCCATTAATGCCGCGAACCGATTGGGGCTGGCGATGGTTCTGACGGGTATACGGCAATTCCGACACTAGACACGCCCCTTAGAATGAGGTAAAGTCCCCACACGCAGTATCCACCGAGGCCATGAAGACCAACCAGAACGACTTGATCATACGGATTGTTGCCGTTGTGCTAGCCCTGATCGCTTGTGGAGTGATCGCCTATAACCAACCGCAGCCATTCGTGCCGCCGGCACCAGAGCCGGTGCCTGCCGTTAAGCTGGAACTTCCTACTGGAACCGTGGTTAAGACCCGCGGCCTGCCTGCCGGTGAGAATAATACAGGCGGTGACCCATCACAACCGATGGGTAATGCACCGCAACCCAGTGCCCCAACCGGGGGCGGCGCGGGCGGAAACGCAATGGGCGGCCGCCGCATGGACGCTCGGTAGTTGGGATGCCTCTGCCTCCCGTCCTGAATGTTGGATTCTATAACTATGTCTTGACCGACAAGGTCGTGGCGATGGTGAACTCGGATTCAGCGCCGATGCGCCGTCT